>PLXM01000163.1 GCA_003153235.1 Rhodospirillales bacterium | reverse complement strand
CAGCCGCGCAACCTGGCAAAATCGGTGACGGTGGAGTAAATCCTTACATCAAAACCTGTCCAGCAAGCGGTCGATATAATCGCGTTCGACCTTGGTGCGGTTGGGTTCGTTGGAGCGGTGGCGGAGTTCTTCGATGATTTCCTGCACGCGGCGCTGCTCCCGTTCGCTGGGGAGTTTTACGCTGTGATCGTCCATGGCGCCGTTGGGGCGGCCCAGCGGGTCATAGCCTTCGCCGAAGTTGCCTTCGCCCGGCGCGCCGAACGAGAGGAGGGACATCTGCATGGACTCGGCCATTTTCTTGGCGGCACTGTCGACGCCTTTTTGCATTTCATCAAGCGCGGTTTTCTGCTGCGGCAGGGATTCCTGCTGGAGCCCTTTGCCCAGAGCGTCGGCCGAGTTCTTCATCGCCTGATCGGCCTTGGCGAAGTTCTCGGGGATGTCAGCGCCCGTGTCTCCCAGCTTGTGCAGAGCGTCACCGAGCTGTTTGCGGATGGCGGACTGCTCCTGTTTCTGGTCTTTCATGTCGGCCGGGTCGTCGCTCTTATTCGTTTTATCGTAGAGAGATTGCTGGCGGTGGATGATGTCGTCCAGATTTTGCAGCGCCTGCAATTGCTGCATCTGCTTTTCCTGCATCTGGTTGAATTTGTTCATGTCGAAATTGTCGATGGAATTCTGCAGGTTCTCGGCCATTTTTTGCAGATCATCGCGTGAATCCGCCTGTGACAGCTTGCGCATCTGATCCAGCAGCTTGTTGATATCCATATTTTTCATGAACTGCTGCGCCAGTGCGGGTGAGAGGGCGGGCATTTGCTGGCCCTGCATCATCTTCTGCTGTAGCTCTGTGGCGAGGGACTGCACATACTGCTGCATTTTCTTCTGCACGTCGTCGAGAATATCCTGCAATTGCTGTTTGGTGGTGCTCTTGTCGTTGAGGGCTTGTGATAGCTTCTGCAGGGAGTCGTGCAGTTCGCGCTGGGCGAGCGACAGACCGCCGTCTTCCAGCTTGAGGGCGACATCCCAGAGCAGGTTAGCAACCGAGGCGGCTGCTTCGTCGCTATGATCATAGATCAGGCGGCGCACGGCGGTCGAGAGCGACATGAAGACGATGATATCGCCTTTGTAAAGTGCGGGGTTTTCACCGATCTGGGCGAGGTTATCGGCAACGGCGCTGCGGCTGAGCAGGTTTTTATTCTTTAGCAGAATTTTGCGCTCGGTAATAATGCGCTGCGCGAGAGGATTGTTGAAGTGACGCTCCGGCAGGGTAAAGGCGACGGGCGTGCCGGAGGTGTCATGTCCCGCAGCATCCTGCGCCTCAAGCCATATCGTTGCGGGTTCTCCTGCCGACGGGTTTGAGGTGAGGTCTTCCACAAACGTGGCTTCATCGGCGCTGCTGGCGGTCGGCATGTCGAATTTGTAGGCGTTGCCATCCACACCGACGATGCCGGTCAGCTTGGTGATGCCATGATCATCCTGCGCTGTGTAGGTGATTTTGGTGGCGGCGCGCGGTGTCGCTTCAACTTTCACCACGCTCACTTCCGGCGGCGTGTCCGGCAGAACATTTATGGTCCAGTGCCCCAGTGTGCTGAACAGTCTGCCCAGGGTCAATACACCGCTTTGCTGCAGCGGCATTTCGAGCGTGTAGTTCTGCGCTGCCGCTTCCGTCACGGCGTATTTCTGTCCCGCATAAGTCAGTCGTGGCGCAAAGCGGAGACCGGCGAGGCGGAGCTTGAGGACGCTGCCTGCGGGAACATTGATCGCGTCGTCATGCGCTACAAGGCCCTGCTTGGCCGTGGCGAGAAAGACAGTGGCCTCGTGCGTATATTCCGGCGGCGTGATCCAGAGATCGAGCGTGATGGTTTTCTTGTCGATGAGGCTGTTGATATCGGGGGTTATAGCCAGCTTCAGGCGGGCCGCGGCATCCTGCTGTGCAACCGCAAGTCCGACGGCCAGAAAAATGACGGCGATATGGCGCAGCGCCCAGCGGTCGCGGCTGGCGACGTTCGGCTGGGCAACGTAAATCTTCAGGCTATGCAGGGCAAGCGCGGTTTTCTGCAGGTGTTTCTGCCAGAGGTTCAGGGATTCATCCGAAAGCCCTTCCGCCGGTTTGTCATTGAGCGTCTGCAGCGGGCGGTGGTCAAGCGTGCTGGCGCGCTCCATCTGCCGTTCCACATCTGCACGCGTCGGGAATGAAAAAGGCGAACTTGTGCGCAGCAGCGTCAACGTAATTGCAGCAACGAACAGGGCGAGCAGGGCCATGTGCCAGACAGTCCCGAAGATCAGCGGCACATTCAGCAGCGACAGCGCGGTAAAGAACAGCAGCACCGTGGTCGTCGGCCAGAAACGGTTCCAGAACCTTTCCCACAAAAGGCCGATAAAGCTGAAAAAGAAAACAAAACCGTATCTCATGTCAGCCATTCGGGGATGATGTCGGCGGCAATGACATCCTCTATCTTCTGGCCCTTGCGGATCAGGTCGAACTGGTCATCGCTGACCAGCACTTCGGGCAGCAGCGGACGCGAGTTGTAGTTTGACGACATGGAGGCGCCATAAGCGCCGCTGGCCATGATGGAGAGCAGCGCGCCCGGTTCCATCTTGGGGAATGTTCCGTCCGTTATGAACGTGTCGCTCGACTCGCACACCGGTCCCACGACGTCATACTGCACTTTCTCGGCTTTCGGCGGGGCTTCATTGCAGGGCAGGATAGGGTGGTAGGCGTCATACATCGACGGGCGCATCATATCATTCATGGCCGCGTCGACGATCAGGAATTTTTTGGCCTGACCTTCCTTGATGTACATCAGGCGCGTGAGCAGCACACCGGCGTTGCCGGCGATCGAGCGCCCCGGCTCCAGTATCACATGCACATTCAGCGGCAGGATGATGTCGCGGATCAGCGCCGCGTATTTTGTAATATCAGGCGGTGTTTCGTCCTTGTAAGTGATGCCGACACCGCCGCCAAGATCGACGGTGTTGATGGTGTTGCCCTGCGCCCTTAATGTGGTGACGAGCTCTGCCACGCGTTTGAAGGCTTCTTCAAACGGTGCAAGGTCCGTCAGCTGCGAGCCGATATGCACAGCGACGCCGGTAGGTGAAAGTCCGGGCAGGCTTTTGGCTTTGGCGTAGAGCGCGGGTGCAGCCTTGATATCGATGCCGAACTTGTTTTCGCTCGTGCCGGTGGTGATCTTGGCATGGGTTTTCGCATCCACATCAGGATTGACGCGGATGGCGATGGTGGCCTGCTTGCTTTCTTTATGCGCTATTGCCGCGATCAGGTTCATTTCCGGCTCTGACTCGACGTTGATCTGCAGGATGTCATTCTTGATGGCCTTCAGCAGTTCGGCTTCATTTTTACCGACACCGGCAAAAACCATTTTCTTGGCCTTGATGCCGGCTTTGAAGGCGCGGTACATCTCTCCATACGAGACGACATCCGCGCCTGCGCCCATTCTGCCGAGCAAGCGGATGATGGCCTGATTGCTGTTGGCCTTGCAGGCGTAGCAGATCGTGAACTTGTCGTCGGATGTTATGCCGCGCATGGCCTTCTGGTAGGTGTGGAAATTATCGGCCAGCTGTTCGGCTGAGTAACAGTAGACGGGCGTGCCGTGCTTTTCCGCGATTTGTTCCAGCGGAACGTTCTCCATATGCAGCTTGCCATTTTTATATCCGATAAAACTCATTGTGGTTTCGGGCTTTCTGCTTGAGGCGCTGGCTGAGGGCTAGATTGAGGAACAGGTTTCGGATCCGTCGACGGATCAGGATAAACTTGAGGAAACGAGTCCTTGCTGACACCGGGAGGCGGGGAGACCTTGGACGGCTTGATGCCGCATCCCCCGACCGTCAGCGCCAGTGTCAAAACAAGGCAAAAGGACAGGACTGTTAATCTCATGTAACCTCTTTATACTATATTTCAGTCTAACATTGTGGAGGTCCTTTCCGTGACGGTAAAGCGTCAATTTTTGTTTTTTATATTCGTGGTCATTGCTCTTGCGTCTTATGTAGGGGTCAGGGCGACGATGGCTCAAAATCACCCGTCTTTGCCGCCACTACCCACCGTTAATTTTTACGACAAATCAGATAAAAAGGTAACGCTGGAAGATTTCAAAGGCAGGGTCGTGCTGGTCAACCTCTGGGCGACATGGTGCACGCCCTGTGTCGCGGAGCTGCCGTCGCTCGATAAGCTTCAGAAGATGCTGCCAGAGGACAAGTTCAGCGTTGTTGCCATTTCAATGGATACGTCTTCCATGAAAGCCGTCAGCGATTTTTTGAAGAAGCGGAATATAAAAAATCTGCAGGCTTACTGGGACAAAGACCGCCAGATGCCCCTCAAGTGGAAATATGATGGCTTGCCGACAAGCTTCCTGCTCGACCATGACGGCAATGTTGTCGCACGTTATGACGGCCCCTTTATGTGGGATAAAGATCCGATGCTGGCAAATATTAAGGATCTGGTTTTGAAGTAAGAACTACCAGCTCCGGGCGCGGCCGGTATCAACGTGAACGAAGTCGCTGGAGGGATAGTAGCCGACGCCGCCTGATTTGAGGTGGATCGCGGTCTGATGCAGCGACGTAAGATGCGTGCCGGGCAGATTGATATCCATGGCTTGTCCCTGCATATGCAGGCTGCCGCGCGCGACGCCGTTGGTGGTTTCGCGCAGCATGGCGTTCGTTGCCGGGGAGCGGTAGCCGGAGAAAACATTGAAAGGCTCTCCGTTCCTGAGTCGGTGCTGGAGGACGAAGAGTATGTCCATCAGCCTTGGGTCGATTGGGAACTTGTCGCCAGTGCGGTAGTCGCGCAGGACGGTTTTGATTTCACCGAAAGCATCGGGCAGGTATTGGCCATCATACCAGTACTCGCCGCTAAAGGTCTCCTGCGTGTGCAGATTGGTAAAGTGCATGGTGCGGCCTTTGGCTGGAGCTGATGCTGCCTCGTCCGCGCGTGCCAGTGCAGGCGTCCAGAATCCCAGCGCAGCTGTGAACAGCAATCCGTGCTTCAGAAAGCCACGACGGTCGGCGCTATAAGCTGCCGCTGCCTCGTTATTTTTCCTGATAAGATCATCCATTGATCCGTTCCCTCTTAACAAATACCCTTACAGTGAGGATAACAAAAAAATCCAATCCCTGGAATAAAATTACTTATACACATAATCTTAATTATATCATGAAGATGGTTAAAAATCCTCAGATGAGCCTTTAGAACCGGTGTTTTTAGCGCGGTCGCGCATTGTCTTAGCCTCTTGAATCGCTTTACGAAAAGAGATTGGTTCTTCTATCAATGAGGGCAGAATAACTTCCCCGACGCCCATACCCCGAATAATGATGATACCATATCCCCATATCCGTCCCCATACGCCCTGGCTGACGGAAACACCCTCGATACGGTCGATGCCAAGCTCGCCGACGTGGCGGGCGATAAGGCCTTTTTTATAGATCACGCGCTCATTGGTAACGGCGATTTCAGTGGTGGCCTTGATAATCATCAGGTGAGCAAAAAAGAACAGCCCGAGAAGGAAGAACCCGAGAATGGAAAAGCGCAGCACAGGGTGCAGTGACCAGAGAATTTTCAAATAGCCGCCGTCATCATGTACAATTTGGTGCCAGGCACGGTCAAACATCTCTGCCGGCAGGTCTCCATAAATAAAACGTATTTGCGAGCTGACTTCCCACCAGATAGCGGCATAACCTATGGCAATTCCCAGTGCGAGGCCAAAAAGAATCCAGAAAACGGCGCGCACTGTATACATCCAGTGAAACCTGGCACCCATCAGGATTTCTTCTCCCGGCCCCAAAGACTGCTGGACATAAAGCATTATGTATTCCTCAGGTCAGAAATAAAAAAGTGGAGACGCACTTCTGGCTTACTATAACTCAAATAGGATCAACGATCCATCGCGCGGCGTGAAAGTTTTTCAACTTCCTTTTGCACAGCTTTCTCGATGATGCCGGGAAGATTTTGATCTAGCCAGGTTTTGATGAGAGGTTTCATCAGTTCACGGGTCATTTCTTCCAGTGTTACTTTACCTGGATGGCCAACGCTTTCACTTTCAAGGGCGACATTGGTTGCGAGAAGTTTTGAAAGGGAATCCGTCACGGCGCTGGCTGTTTCCGGAGACATCAGACTGCTTGCTTTATCTTTATCTGTCATGGGGCTATCCATCATTTCTATTGTCACAGGTAATGGTGTAGGTGGTGGTGTCAGGTCCAGCGGTGCTGGGGAAACTTTGTTGGTCAGATCCAGTGGTGCAGATTTGTTGTGGTCGACGGGTTTGGCTACATCAGGTGTCAGTGACAGGGGCGGTCCGGACGAAGTTGCAGGCGCTGCAGAAGGTTTAAGGACCAGCGATGACGGAGGAACGAGGGCTTCTGGTTTAGGTGCAAGCGAAAGATCTGATGGAGGAACAACGGCTTCCCTGACAGTCTCAAGCTTCACTTCAACAACCGGCTTTGCTTCGTTTTCAGCGTCCTCGGAAATGATCTGGCGTATGGACTCCAGAATTTCCTCTATAGATGGTTCCTGTTCTGTCTTCACTTCTGCCATGGCCAAGCGTTCACCTGATTCACATAGAGTTTATAATACCTAGAAAGTTAAGGGATTATGATTCAAAAAGCGAGTCAGTTTATTCACTTATCCCCATGAAATGTCCGGAAAACGGGTTATTTAATGTTCTGGAAATTTATAGCGGATGAGTAGACAGAGTGGGATTTCATTTTTTCGTTAGGGCTTCTTTGCTGCGTCTTTTGCAGGTATTGCTTTTTCTTGACCGGAGAGCGTTTGGGAAGCTATACCTATCCGTCAACCATTAAGGCGCGGTGGCAGAATGGCGATGTAGAGGACTGCAAATCCTCGAATGCCGGTTCGATTCCGGCCCGTGCCTCCAAGATTTGCATGGACTTATTTCAATTAAAATGAAGCTTATAATCTATGATAAGAGTGTTTTTCTGTCATAGCCACTTAATATTCAAAGTGAGGACGGAAACATGGAAGAGACTGAATCCCCTGTAGAGCGCTTGAGCGAGGAGCTTCATCACGCAGCCGAACATTCAAAGGAGAACTGGTTAAAGTTTGGAGCCTTGCTGTCTGCCCTGCTGGCTGTGTTCGCTGCAATTTCGGGGATGCAGTCAGGTCATGAAGTGAATGAAGCGATGATTCAGCAGATTAAAGCATCGGATGCATGGGGCTATTACCAAGCCAAGGGCATTAAGATTATGATTGCTGAATCCCAGCCCCAAGCAGCAGACCGCGCAGATAAAATTAGGAAACACAAAGACGAACAAGAAGCCATAAAGAAAGATGCGGAGACTAAGGACGCAGAGTCAGAGCGCCACTTAGCTGGTCATGAAACCCTTTCACGGGCAATGACGCTGTTTCAGGTGGCCATTGCCATGACTGCCATCGCTGTTCTTGCCCGCCAGCGTAAGCTGCTGTTGGTTTCTGCAGGGCTTGGCTGTGTTGGATTAGTTTTCTTTGTTCAGTACTGGATGATGTGAGGCATAATAGATCCACTGGTTCAGCTATGTGTAAAGCCGGATCGAACCTTAAATTTATAATTAGTCAGGCATAGCCTTACGGTCGATTCCGGCATGTCTCCAGTATTCAGGAAAAAATATTAAGGGTCGTATAGGCGCCTCTCCTGTAATATGGCTTGGGGGTTATAGCTCATCATCCAGAGCCATCAACTACGATTTTAATAAAATTTTAATTATCTTTTGATACTGTTAAAATTGGCTAGGGGTGCGAGTATATACTCGCTTTTTGAAGTAATCGGGGACGGGTAATCGCACGATGAGCGGGGCTAAAGCATATAGCGCTACGGGATGCCGGGGCTTCACATTGGTGCAGATGGCCCTCCTTGTTCTCGTTCTGGGTTTGCTGATGGCTGCGGCCGCAGCGACATACCATGCATACCTGAAGCAGAATCACTTCGATACCAATACTACGCGCCAGGCGGCGATCCAGGCGGCTATAGCAAATTTCTATTACAGCAATGGCCGTCTTCCCTGTGTGGCTCCCCGCAATGTGCCCGAAACCAGTCCAAATTTTGGGAAGGAAATAACCACGAGCTGCAAACTTTTTCCATCTCCCGGAGCTCCAGGCGTTAACTATCTGAACACATTCCGGGCGAATGGGAATACAGGCGTCGGGAAGGTCAGAATTGGTGCTGTGCCCGTGCGCACATTGGGGCTGGATGATCGCTACATAGCAGATGTATCGGGTTACCTCTTTATCTACGCCGTATCAGAGGATCTGGCTGAATCGACTATTTACGGACTAACCCCGCTACCCTCCGCTGATTTGACGCTTGGGGTTATTGATGTCCGTGATTACACCAATAGCTACAGTGTGCTTGATAACTCGCCGCCGTTTCCTGCCGCTGCCGGGAACTGTGGAACTATAGTGGCGACGTCATATGTGCCTCCGATCCATATGACGGTCGGCGCTCCACCCGCCGGCACTGCTAATCCGAACCGTTATGCTGTATATACAGTTATTGATCCGGGAGCATCGGGCATCGGAGCTTACACGATGAATGGACTTCCTCCGGCGACTGTATGCGGCGGCGTATCCAAAGATGCATTTAATTGCAGGGTCGGTAACCCGACCCCGGCAGCCGTATTCCTTGGCGGCGGATATAAATGCGTCCTAAATTCGGATGGACTCACATATAGCTATACATACAATGCAGAGCTGGGATACAGCGAGGATTGAAAGCTAATGCCCAATAAAAAGCAGATAGATGGCATATCGCGCAGCAAAGGCTTCACCTTGCTGGAATTGTGCATGGTGCTTTTTATTGTCGGGATGATTTTGGCGAGCGCGGCAGTTTTTTACAGAAATTATATAAGGGATAGCCACATAAAGGATAATCAGGCGCGTCAGGATACGATTACCCAGGCCATACAGAATTTCTATACGCAGAATGGTTATTTGCCTTGTGCGGCCGATCCTTCTGCGGCACTGAACAGCGCGAACTTTGGCGTGTCGCAGAGTTGCATTGGAGCGCCGCCGGGAGGTGTAAAGTCATATACGAGCATAGTTGCACGAGCTCTTCCCCAACAACCTATTACTACTCTTCCGTATTGTGATTCGACAAAACCATACCCGCTTTCGTATTATAACGCGCCTGGAGCTGCTTTTAATCCTCCTGTACCTATTCCGAATTGCTATCTCATTACTTCGACCGATTATAAAGCAGATAAGGTTGTATGGGTGGGAGCTGTGCCTGTGCGTACGCTGGGTCTGGATGACAGCTACGTCGCCAACCCGTATGACTTCCTCTATATCTATGCTGTAACAAGAAACCTGGCGGTAAAAATTCCCATCCTCTCGGCAATTCCCACTCTGCCCCCGCCCCCTGCTGCCAACGATACGGGCGGTGTGATTGATATCCAGCGTCCGCCACTGGGTGCGCAGCCAGCTGTACCTATGTTGGGCACTCCTTACTCGGCA
>PLXM01000063.1 GCA_003153235.1 Rhodospirillales bacterium | reverse complement strand
GCCGCAGCCGAAGACAACATGAAGATGTTTTGGTGTGTGAGGTTTTAGCGCTTTAAGCATAGTCTCAAGTCCATCTGGTGTATGAGCGTAATCGACATATATAGGAGCACCGTTCGGATGTTTTGCCGCCAGTTCCAGCCGTCCGCGTACGCTTTGCAGTCTTTCAAGGGCATAGATGCCCTGCATATGCAGCAGCCGGTTATCGGGGTCTTCCGCAAGAACAAGGCCGAGCGCGCAAAGCGCATTAGATGCCTGAAAATCGCCAACCAGAGGTAATTCAAGTTCATAACGTTCGCCGAAAACAATCAACTCGATAAACTGGCCATCAGGCAAGGGGCGTTGCTTGGCGAGGTGGATGTCTTTAGCTTTTTTACCATACTCTATGACACGCAGATCACGTTTCGCGCATACGGCGCGCACGGCACTTGAATAGGGCGTGTCGCTGTTGATGACGGCAACGCCGCTGTCAGCCACTACTTCGCTAAACAGCCGTAACTTTGACTCAAGATATTTTTCCATGGTGCCGTGATAGTCAAGATGATCGCGTGTGAGATTGGTGAATCCGGCAGCCGTGATACGCACGCCATCAAGTCGATATTGGTCGAGCCCCTGACTGGAGGCCTCTATTGCCAGATGGGTGACACCTGACGCCTCAAGCTCGGCGATTTCCGCATGGAGTGTTAAGGGGTCAGGCGTGGTAAGGGAGCCGGGCCTATTAATACCAGGGGCAGTGATGCCGATGGTGCCGAGGCAAGCAGCGGCATGCTCCATCGATTGCCACATCTGACGGCAGAAATTGACGGTGGAGCTTTTGCCGTTTGTACCGGTGACGGCAACGATCACATCCATCTGCTTGCCGAAGAAAGCGGCGGCCATTTTTGCGAAGCAGCGCCGCGGATTTTTATCTTCGAGAACAACAGCGGTTTTTGAATTAATTGTCGTGCCTTCCGGCGCGAGGATGGCCGTTGCTCCTTTTTTAATCGCTTCCTCAATAAACTGGCGGCCATCGAGTTTTGTGCCGGGAAAGGCGGCAAAAAGGTATCCCGCGCGCACTTCACGCGAGTCGGAAGTGAGTCCGGTAATTTCTGTCGCGGCAGCCAGCATGTTGTTGCTGACCTTTATACCGTCAAGATCAGTGGTCAGTTCCAAGAGACGCAAGCGTACTTCCTTCCTTGAAGTCTTTCAAATAAGCGGCCATTTCTTTTTCAATATCTTTCTTGCCGCGATCCATATCGGGCGGGATCTGATAGAGAGGCCCCATCTGTTCAATGACATTGGCCACAACGGGTGCAGCTGTCCAGCCGCCAGTAGAGAAGCCATGTGTATCTGGCGTTCCCTGCGGTTCGTCCAGAATGGCGAGAACGGCATATTGCGGAGCCTGAATCGGGAATACGCCAATAAAGGAGGAAAGAGAAGCGTTGTGTTCATATCCGCCATTAATGTTCTTCTCGGCTGTGCCTGTCTTGCCACCAACGTCGTAGCCATCAACCCAAGCCTTGGTGCCCGTGCCGTCGGCAACCACAAGTTCTAGCAACTGGCGCATCTTGTCAGATGTTTCGGCGCTTACCACGCGTTCGCCTTCGGGCGTCAGGGAGAGATTGTCTCTTTTTTCGGGTATAACCAGTGTCGAGCGGGGCATGATGCCGCCATTGACGAGAGCGGAGGCTGCACGTATCAGGTGCAGGGGCGAAACGGCAATGCCGTGGCCGAAGGAGGCCGTGAGGGTGTTAACTTCTTTCCACGGGGATGGGTAAAGTGGTGTGCCGCGTTCAGGCAGTTCGATCGGTGCCTGTGTCATGAAGCCCATGGATTTATAAAAGTCCTTGAGGCTGTTTTCACCAAGACTGTCCGCCATCTTGGCGGTACCGATGTTAGAAGAATAGATGAAAATTTCCGGAACTGTTAGGGGGCGGTGCTGTGCGTGATAGTCTGAAATTTTGAAGCGGCCAATCTTGATAGGATCGGTCGCGTCAAAGATGCTGGAAAAATGCACTTTGCCGCTGTCAAGAGCGGCAGCTGTTGAAAAGAGCTTAAAGGTCGAGCCCATTTCAAAGACGCCTAATGTCGCGCGGTTAAATTTTGAGTCGTCCGTGACGGCACCAACATGGTTGGGGTCGAAATCCGGCAGTGAAACCATGGAAATGATTTCGCCTGTGTTGACATCCATCACCATACCAACGCCATCCTTGGCGTGGAATTTCTTCACTGCTTCGGCTAGTTCGCGGTGCATGATATGCTGGATACGAAGATCAATTGTCAGCTTAAGAGGCTTGTTGGCCTCTATTAACTGTTTGTTGAAATATTTTTCAATCCCGGCGATGCCGTTGCCATCTACATCCGTATAGCCGATGATATGTGCTGTGAGGCCTGCATCCGGGTAAATACGCCGGGTTTCTTCCTGAAAGCTTAGGGCCGGATTGCCCAGTGCATTGATCGCATATTCCTGCTTTGGTGTGATGTCACGTTGGATCCAGATGAATTCTTTGCCGGAGGAAAGCTTATCCAGTAGGTCATCGTAAGTTTGTTCTGGCAGGATAGCAGAAAGTTTTTTAGCAAGGTCTGCCGGGGTATCGATCATCGTCGTATCGGCATAAACGGAGGCCATTTTTAGTGAGGCGGCGATTAGGTTTCCATTACGGTCAACGATAGAGGCACGCAGGGGCTTGGTGTCTGCCATATCACTTTTTCCAGCAGAGGCTTCCATGTTTTTATGATGCAGGATAGAGAGTTCCCCCATGCGCAGGCCAATCGCCAGATATCCCATCATCAGCACCATGACAACCCAGATCACGCGCATGCGTGCCTGATCAAGAGTCTGTGCTTGCGCACCGGTAATCGTCAGTTTGTTCTGCTGAAAAACATCTTTCGCCATTACTCGACACCTGTGCGCAGGTTTTTCATGACGTCGCTAAAACTGCGGGAGTTTGTGGCTGTAGTTGAGGTACTTACAGCAGGATGTTGTACGGGCTTTTGTAAGAAAGCGGGCGCAGCTGGCTTGTAGATTTTAACAGCGGGTTTTGGTGTAGCGGCCATCATGACACGAGACTTTGCCACTTTCTTTTCTTCGGGCTTACTTTCTGCAATTTTCTTTTCCGGTATTACTTTGACTGGAACTACAGGGGTAGTTGTTGCAGTTTCTTCAGGAGAGGCAGTGCGTAGAGGGATATCTTCTACTTTGATAAACTGGCTGCCCCTGAGCGGCGCCATATGCAGATAGGTTTTGGAAAGACTTTCCAGGCGTTCCGGCTGATTAAGATGGCTCCATTCTGTATTCAGGATGCGGATGGATTCTTCTTCTTTGCCGATAGAGGTATCCAGCGCGGCAAGTTTTTCACGTTCGTCATGCACTTTCTGGCTGGTATGAAAAAGAACTGTGCCTGAGAAAGTTGCCATAACAAGCCAGAGCAGGGTTGATTTACGCACGGCTCTCTCCTTCGGTCCAGGCGGGGGCTATGGTGCGTATACCGTATCTGAGACGTGCAGAACGAGAGCGCGGGTTGCTGTCTATTTCGGCATCAGAGGCTTTTAGTCCGTTGGTTTCTTCGATGATGAAAGTGGGTTTGGGTCCGGCAGGCGCGGCGGGGAGGTGGCGTGAATTATTGCCGAGAGCGCCCGCGCGTTCCTTGAGAAAATTTTTGACGCGCCAGTCTTCAAGGGAATGAAATGATACGACGACCAGACGACCTTCTGGCTGCAAAAGCGTTTCTGCGGCTTGCAGCGCTTTTTCAAGCTCGCCCAGCTCATCATTCACATGAATGCGCAGGGCCTGAAAGGTTTTGGTAGCGGTATCTGTCCGTAGTTTTGGATGTTGCGGCAGTACACTGTGAACGATATCCGCGAGTTGTGTAGTCGTTGCGATAGGCGCTATGGTGCGGGCTGCGATAATCCTTTTTGCAATCTGGCGCGAAGCGCGCTCTTCGCCATACGTGAAAATAATATCCGCGAGATCTTTTTCACTGGCGGTATTGACAATATCGGCAGCGCTCGGACCTGACTGGCTCATACGCATGTCGAGCGGTCCGTCTTTCTGAAAGGAAAATCCACGCGAGGCCGTTGCCAGCTGTATTGATGAAACACCGATGTCCAGTACGATTCCGTTAAGGTGTGTGATGTTTTGCGTTTTCAAAAGTTCAGTAATACTGCCGAAGCAGCCGTGCAACGGGATGAGCCGTCCAGGAAAATCTTTCGCCATGCTGACAGCGCGCGCAAAGGCTTCCGGATCACGGTCAATGGCGTAAACNNTCCAGCATCACCGGGATATGCCCGGACAATGACTGTGAAAAATGTTGAGAGCGTGAATTCATCATCGCCTGCTAAACACCAAAATTTTTTGTTCTGTCAAACCCGTCGCTTAAAATTCATACCCGCCGACAGGAATAACCCCTCATTAACCCTCTGTTAACTCTACACACGGGCGACTCATGCGTCAACGTAAAGGCCTTTAAATTTCTAGAGCACGAGGGTTGTATCATTTAACATATCCAATAAAGAAAAACGCGTCTTCATGGGGCGCGTTTTTCTATCAGTAAACGATATTGGATGTACTAAAGCGTTTAGTCGCCGGATATTCTCGGGCCTTTTTTCTTTCCGGGGGCTGGCTTGGCTGGTGCCCATGTGCTTTTCACAAGCTCAGGCGCGCCTGAGTCAGTGAGCTCAATCCTGAAAGAGGAGGCCAAACCTTCAGCGGTGCGGTTAAAGAGATCAACCAGACGGGTGTCGAGCTTCTTGTCGTTGCCCCACAGCAGTTTTAGCTGTCCGAACACGTTTTCTTCATATTTCAGGGGTGCTTTCAAGGTTGAACCAGGCGGCGCCTTTTCAATTTGAGAAAGAATCTGACCAAGGTTGGCCGCTATTTCAGCGAGGACTATGCGTTTTGCATCACCACCAGCTGCGGCAAGGTTGTCATTTGCTGCATCAGGGTGCGAGTCAATGTGCAGTATTTCAGCGACGACACCTGAAACGGCAGCGCCGAACTTGGCATCCAGCTTCTGGTAATCTATGGGATCACGCACGGTGTCGAGCAGGAGAGCTGCGGCCAGCAGTTCCGGTGACGATTTTTCACTGTGTTTTTGCAGCTCAAGCGCAGGAGAAATTCTTGTCTGTTGAAACAGGGGACCGGCTTGCTTTTCGACAAGCTGGGGCAGGCGTTTCATTTGTGCATCCAGAGAACCATCCAGCTGGGTTTTGTATTTGTTGAACTGTTCTTCGTCAATTTGCCCTGACTCTTTCAATTCGCCCAGCTGATTGAGTTGATCCTGATAAGATTTATCAAGCTGCTGTTTAAATTGTGAGCTTACTTCAGGAAGAAAAGCGGCGTATGCATAATTAAAGGCATCTTCAACAATTTGTTCTTTTGTCAGACCTGTGTCTTCAAATCTCATGATTTTTCTCCAGCTATGTTAGGGCCACATGATATCGCAAGGGGTATTACAGAAATAACATAGGGATTGGGGCGATACAACACGTTTTCTTTGCGTGCAAATATTTGCTAAATTTATGATAAATAAAAATTACGTTACAGCTTAAAATCCGTCATCACCAAAGTGGCCTGGTTTTTTACCCGGTTTTTTCTTTGTGGGAATTTTTTGTGTGGTTCTGACAAGTTCAAGTGCATTCTTTTCATCGACTTCAATCCTGAACGCGGAAGACAGGGTTTGTGCAGCCTGATTGAAAATACTGACAACCCTGCCATCAAGCTTTTTGTCATTGCCCCAGAGCAAGCTGGCATCAGTAAAAGCGCCATTTACTAGATCGGAGGGTAAAAAGGCTTTTTCTCCGGGTCGGTGCTTTTTCGCCGCCCCCGCTGCCTCACGGAAATCATTGGCCAGATGAGCCATGAAGATTCTTTTTGCATCAGGGCTGATGGCTGTAATGTTTTCTTCACGCCGCGCGGGATAGGCTTCTACATGTAGCTTTTCTGCAACTAGAGCGGCTATATTGCTGCCGAAAGCCTCTTCAATCTTTTTACAGTCAATAGGATCACGCACACAAGAAGACAGAAGTGCTGCGGCTATCAAAGCAGGGGAGGATTTTTCACTGTAATTCTGGATTTCCAGTGCAGGACCTACGCAGTTATTGCGGAATAGCCTGTTGATCTCGCCATCGAGATCGCTAGGGATCATTTCTTTCATATCTTCGGCGCGCATTATTTCCAGTATGGATTTTTCCTGGTCATATACTTCATGGGTAATGATCCCGTCTTCAAGGTCCTCTTCAAGCATGTCCAGCTCATCCTGATAATCCATATCAATAAGCTGTTTGTAGCCCAGCAGCATTTCTTTGCCGAGCGATTGCGTGTAGGACTGCGCGTAATTAAAAGCGCTCTCAACAAGCATGTCGTCCTTAAGTCCTGAGTCTTCAAATCTCATGGTTTTCTGATCCTGAATTTTTTAAGGATCTAAGAAATAACATATTATTTTAGAGAAACAAGTGGTTTTTGTTACATAACGCAAGTTACATAATATTATTTTTAACGGATAACACTATCTGGTCGGTTTTAAAAGAAAACGAGACTTAGGTTTTGTCCTTGTCTTTCTTTGTGCGGAAACTGTCGAGGGAAATGACTTCGCCTTTTTTCTTTTCCTTGTCGTTCTTGTCGACATCAAGTTCTTCGGCTTCGAAGTGAATTTCATCGCCCTCGCCATCTTCTTCAGACAGAGGCTGGAACTGCAGCGCAAAGTTAACTGAAGGATCGGCAAAAATAGTCACGGCAGAAAGTGGAATAGTCAGGCGCTCAGGCACGTTGTTGAAGCTCAGCATCACAGTGAATTTCTCGTTGTCGACTTCCAGATCGTAGAACTGGTGCTGCAGAACAATTGTCATTTCACCGGGATAACGTTCTTTAAGGTAAGACGGAATCTTGACGCCGGGATGGTCGGTAAAAAACGTAATATAGAAATGGTGGTCATCTACAATGCCCTCGTCGACCACTTCCTGCAGAGCTTGCTTCACGACGCTGCGGAGAGCTTTCTCCACCATTTTGTCGTATCTGAAGGCTTCATCATGGTCACGGGTCATTTTTATTCCGGCTCCGCAGCTTTTACTGATTATCGTGGCAAGTCTAATCAGCCATCAGTCTAGTCAGACTTCGGGGGCATGTCACTGAATATTATAGGTATATTATAGAAAGAAATGGAGGCAGTTCTGTTGCTAGGCCTGCCCCCACGCCCCACCTTCTCTATTACTAGAAAAGGGATTGAAGTGCTAAGTGCTCAGGCTGCTGTTAAGCGGCGAGAGCGACTTGGCCCATTGCTGGGCTGTTGTCGTTAGCATTTTTAGTTTTTAGCCCGATAACGGTGGATACCATGCCGAACGAAAGCAACTGCCTTTACTACGCACGTCGATCCTATTTCGGCCCCATATCGGAAAGGTCTTTTAAGAGACCTTAAACCTTAAAAAGTGGTGGAGCCGCCGGGTACCGCCCCCGGGTCCGTATCGCCTATTCCGCAGCACGTTTATCGTTATAGTCAGCAAGCTGACAATTACTATTATCCCTCAAATTACGAAAAAAAGCCAGATTTATTGCATTTTTAGGCCGAATTTCCACCAGAATAGTCAACCCGGACGAAATAAAGCCCTGAAGCGGGGGCCATAGCCCCGCCGAGAGCGCGGTCTTTGGCTTCCAGCACGCGTTTAACGTCTTCAGGGGCCCATTTTCCCTCACCCACCATGCGCAGGCTGCCGGCGATATTGCGGATCTGGTGATGCAGGAACGAGCGCGCCTCTGCCCAGATCTCGATATGCCTACCGAAGCTTAAGCTATGCGTTGTCTCGATCACATCGCAGCGGTTAAGGGTACGGATGGGCGAGTTGGCCTGACAGGCTGCGGAGCGAAAGCTGGAGAAGTCGTGCTTGCCGAGCAGATGTTGCGCGGCCTTGTGCATGGCAGGCACATCCATATCCCATGTCACATGCCAGACGCGGTTTAAGTCGACCGTAGGCGCGGGCATACGCCCCACGAGCATTTTGTAGCAGTAAACGCGGTTGAGGGCCTTGAACCGCGCATGGAATTCATCCGACACCGGTTCTGCCTTGACGATGGAGATGGGCAGGGGACGCAGGTGCGCATTGATAGCGTCGCGCACGGTTTTTTCATTGGTGTCTTTTTCAAGGTCGACATGCGCAACCTGACCGATGGCATGAACACCTGCATCGGTGCGACCGGCGACATGAATTGTTACCGTTTCACCACAGAAATAATAAATGGCTTTTTCAATCGCCGCCTGCACTGAAGGATCGCTCTCCTGCCGCTGCCAGCCGACGAATGGTGTGCCATCATATTCGATCGTAAGTTTCCAGCGCTGGGCCATGGTTAACCCCTTCCTGTCATTCCCGCCCATGCTTTAGCATGCGGTGCATGCATGGCGGGAATCCATTTAGGCAGTCTTTCAGACTGGGTATTGTGGATCCCCGACGATGATGTTTTGCTGCGCAAAACCTCGGAGATGACGGGGTAGGGAACGAGTGTCATGATAAAACATCCCCCACATTCATATGCGTGCCGTTCATGAACGAGATACCATCCATCGGCTTGCGATCCTGTGGCTGGATTTTTTTGAGCAGGAGCGCATCACTGCCACAGGCTACAACGAGATGGCGATCAAGAATTTCTCCCGGCGTTCCTTGCTTTTCCTCGATAGATACTTCGAGCACCTTTAGCCGCTGGCCGTTATGCAGGCACCAGACACCCGGCCACGGAGTGAGAGCGCGGAGCTGGCGCTCGATCGAGGCTGCAGGTTGTGTCCAGTCGATTTTGCCGTCATCCTTTGTCAGCATCGAGGCATAAGTGACGCCGTCTTCTGGCTGCTTTTGTGGTTTAAGCGTTTCAATGTCTTCAAGCGTTTTGACAATTAGCTCTGCACCCTGTGCAGCCAGCGCATCATGTAGTGTTGATGCTGTTGTCGTATCAGTGATTGGCACAGTGCCGCGCATCAGGGCAGGGCCTGTATCAAGCCCCGCTTCCATCTGCATGATGCAGACACCGCTCTCGGTATCGCCAGCCAGAATAGCGCGCTGGATAGGGGCAGCACCGCGCCAGCGCGGGAGTAAGGATGCGTGAATATTCAGGCATCCATATTTTGGCGCGTCCAGCACATCCTGCGGCAAGATCAGCCCATAGGCGGCGACAACGGCGACATCAGCTTTCAGTGCGGCAAAATCTGCCCGCGCGGCTGCGTCTTTTTTCAGGCTCAGTGGCGTGCGTACGGGAATTTTCAATTCCTCAGCGCGAATTTGTACTGGTGAGGGTTGCAGTTTGTGCCCACGTCCCGCCGGACGCGGAGGTTGGCAGTAGACGCAGATGACCTCATGTCCAGCCTTGATAAGGGCATCAAGAATATGCACGGAAAATTCCGGTGTGCCCATGAAGACGATTTTAAGGGGTTTGTTCATGCTAGACTAAAGAAGAACATGGCTCTCTGCCATATCTTCAACGTTTTCCTTGGTATATTTTTTAAGCTTACGCATCAGGATGTCGCGCTTCAGTGTCGATAGATGATCAATAAAGAGAATGCCGTCGAGGTGGTCCATCTCATGCTGCAGGCAGGTGGCGAGAAGGCCATCGGCTTCCATCTCCTGATCCTTGCCATCGTAGTCGATATATTTCACACGTATCTTGTCGGGGCGGACGACATCGGCATACTGCCCGGGAACGGAGAGGCAGCCTTCGTTGTAAACACGCAGATCTTCTGACGACCACACGATCTCGGGGTTCATAAAGCATTGCGGCTTGGTGCGGCGGTCTTCCAGTTTGATATCTTCGCCGCGCGGCTGATCAATATCCAGCACGAGGATGCGTTTTGACTCACCCACCTGCGGTGCTGCAAGGCCGATGCCGTCTGTGGCGTACATGGTGTCAAGCATATCGTCCATCAGCTTGCGCAGCGCAGGCGTGACACCGCCTTTGACGGGTTCGGCTTTCTTTTTCAGCACAGGATGCGGCGCGACGTATACTTTAAGAACAGCCATATCTCAACTGTTCTCCGCTTTTTTAAAGTCTTCTACCTGCTTCGGTTCATCTAGCAGGTCTTTCGAGATATTCTTGGAAGACTTGACGCCGAGGGCTTTCAGCTCTTCCGTCTGGCGTATAATATTACCGGAGCCAGTGGAGAGCTTTTTAAAAACATCGTCGTATGTTTTTTGCGTGGCGTTGATCTTTTTACCAAGATCCTGCATTTCTTCCACAAAACCGGCCACCTTGTCGTAAAGCCTGCTGCCGCGAAGCGCAATCTCCTGCGCGTTGCGGTTCTGGCGTTCCAGTTTCCAGACGGAGTCGATGGTCTTCAGCGTGGCGAACAGCGTCGAGGGGCAGACGATCACGATCTTCCTGTCCCAGGCGTAGCTGTGCAGGTTCTGGTCTTCCTGCATGGCAAGGGAGTACGCGCCTTCAATCGGCATAAACATCAGGACGAAATCAGGCGTGCCAAGCTTTTCTGTATCCTGATATCGGCGCTGCTCAAGGCCGTTCACGTGAGCGCGGACGGAGAGCAGATATTCTTTCAGATAGCGCGCGCGTTCACCGGCATCTTCCGTATTGCAGTATCTTTCGTAGGCGGTGAGAGATACTTTTGCATCGACGATGATGTGTTTATCCTCCGGCAGCATGATGATGACGTCTGGCTTAATAATGCTGCCATCATCGACATGGCGCAGACCGAGGCTGCTGCCTTGAACAATGTAATCCGTACCTTTTCTGAGGCCGGAGCTTTCAAGAATTCTTTCAAGAATTTGTTCGCCCCAGTTGCCCTGTGCCTTGACGTCGCCTTTCAGGGCTTTGGTCAGGTTTTCTGTCTGCTGTGACATCTTCTCGTTAACAGAAACGATGTGCTTGATTTCTTCCTTGAGGGAAATCTGTTCTTTCACCTGTGCGCCAAAGGAGTCGTCAATTTTTTTCTGGAACTCTTGCAGCCGTTCACGCAATGGATTCAGCAGATTACCAAGCCCTTCCTGAGACTCTTTTTTGAACTTGTCAGTTTTTTCATCGAAGATACGGTTGGCAAGATTTTCGAACTGCAGGGAAAACTTTTCTTCAAGCTGTTTTAATTGTGCAGCACGTTGCTGTTCCAGCTTTTCATTTTCTGTTTCCGAAGACTTGAGTCGTTGAGTAAAAAAACTGCGTGTAAAAAAGTATCCGGCGACTGCGCCGATGACGATGCCATAAATCAAATACATAAAACTACCAGCGGTCAACATAGGGGCTATTTTTCCTAGAGTTATATTGGTTTTTTAGTCTTTTTCTGGCGATCAGGCAATTACAATCCTAGTTCTACATAAGCATAACGCAACATCGAAAAAATTTATATATGAAAACGGTAGAGAGAAAGTTGTAGACTGTTACAGAAAAAATAAATTAGCATATCACCTCCTAAACAATACGATAAATTACAAGCGTTGCACAGATTCGGAAATAATATTTCTATAAGCAGCCATTTCTCAGGGGGATCAAAAAAGAATGCCGCTCAATATATCCACCAAATACTATGCCGTCGATCTGAAGAGCGGCATCACCTACGGCTTCAAACTTGATGCTGCGGGAAACTGCACGGCCATTCAGCCGATGAAAACCTTCATCATCAACAAGGATGGGCTGGATTCTGTTACGTTTGATCCGATTGATGCTCCGCCCCCGTTCGGTCAGACGATAACTGCCGTTGAAATGAACGGTAACACCTATGGCCAGGTCTTTACCATGGTATGGCCTTCGGAAAAAGATTTTGCCAAGGGCATTCGCCCTGCCATCACCAAGAAGCCGCTGCCTAAAGACCTGATCAAGGCCGGAATTGCTCCCCAGCCAAAATCAGCTGGCGGCGAGGTGGATATGGACGCTGCGCTGGCTGTGGCGCTTAAGAACATCGATCACATGGTCGGTCTTGATTCGGCTAAGCACGACATCAAGCAGAATATTTCCGTCGCGCGTTTTAATCAGGTGAAGCAGGAGCTTGGGCTTGAGTCCAACTCGATATCCCGCCACATGGTTTTCACAGGTAACCCGGGAACAGGTAAAACGACGTTTGCGCGTGAAGTAGCCAAAGTTTACAAAGCCCTCGGCTTTATCGATAAGGATACTGTCGTCGAGGTCAAGCGTGAGGATCTGGTTGCCGGATATGTGGGGCAGACAGCCCTCAAGACCAAAGATGCGATTGAGAAAGCCAAAGGCGGCGTTCTGTTCATCGATGAAGCTTATGCTTTGTCGCGTTCGGCAGATTCTCCTGGCGGCAGCAATGACTTTGGGCGTGAAGCCATCGATACCCTTGTGGCGGCAATGGAGAACATGCGCGATGATCTGATCGTGATCGTTGCCGGATATCAGGAGCCTATGAAGAAATTCATTGATGCCAATGAGGGCCTGAAGTCTCGCTTCATGACCTACATAAACTTCGAGGATTATAACGTGATGCAATTGGGGCAGATCCTTGACGTCATGATACAGGACCGCGGCTATACGCTGGATCCTGATGCCCGCGAATACGCCGTAACCCTCCTTGAAAAAGAGAAAGCCCGTGTTCAGCCGAAAGACTTTGGTAACGGGCGTGTCGTGCGCAACCTTGTTGAAAAGGCTGAAAAAGAACTGGCGGAGCGTCTTGAGAGTGAAGGCAAGCTCAGTGCCGGGAATGCGGGGCTGACCAAGGAACAGCTAAAGAAAGCAGTCACAACGCTTACGCTGGCTGACCTCAAGGGCGTTTCCCTTGATAGCCTGACTTCCAAGAGTACGACTAAGCCTATGGAATTTGACATGGCGGCTAGAAAAGTACCTGCTAATGATGCAGGGAAGCCCTCTGACACAAAAATTCAAAAGATTTCCGCTCCAGTAAAAAAGAAATCTGCCAAGGATGCCTTTAAACCTTAATTAAACTGTTCTAAGGTCAAAAAAGAGCCGTCATTAATGGCGGCTCTTTTTTTTAAGGAGATTGCTTTATGTTTGAACATAAAAACCAGCCGCTTATTTCGCAGGCGCAGTGGTTTTTGCGCTTGGCGCGGTCTTTGCGATTAGCAGGCACAGTTGTCGTGGTGTCATTATTAGTTGGTATTATCGGATACCACTTTTTGGGAAATATGAACTGGGTTGATTCATTTCTGGAAGCCTCGATGATTCTAGCAGGCATGGGTCCCGTGGCGGCGCTGCAGAGCGACCCGGTCAAGATTTTTGCTGCCCTGTATGCCCTGTTCAGCGGTTTTGTACTGTTGGCGGCAGCCGGCATTGTTGTGGCACCGTTTCTGCACAGGCTTATGCATCACTTCCATCAGGAAAATGATTATGCCGAAAAACCAAAAACAAAAAAATAAATTACTGACAGTTAGCGATTTTCTCCGTTATGGCGCGGAACGCTTCAGTAAGGCACGTCTGTCATATGGGCATGGTACGGATAATGCCCTTGACGAAGCGGCATGGCTGGTTCTTGAAACATTGCATCTACCGGTGGACGAAAACGCTCCTTTAAACAAGCGCCTAACTTCTGTAGAGATTACGGCTGTAAAAGCTATCATTGAAAAACGTATTAAAACCCGTAAGCCCGCCGCCTATTTATTAAAAAAAGCATATATTCAGGGATTGCCTTTTTATGTGGACGAACGCGTGATCGTGCCGCGGTCGTTCATTGGTGACCTGTTGTGCGATTTTGATCTGATGCGTAATCCTAAAACGGTTCTTGACCTTTGCACAGGCTCCGGATGCCTCGCCATTCTTGCTGCCTATGTGTTTTCACAGGCACAAGTGGATGCCGTTGAATTGTCATCCGAAGCCCTGGCGGTGGCAAAACGTAATGTGCGCTCGCACGGCATCATAAATCGCGTACATCTTTTTAAGGGAGATCTTTTCAAGCCAGTGAAGGGCAGGAAATACGATCTTATCATCACCAATCCGCCGTACGTCGATGCAAAAGCCATGAAGCGTCTGCCGCCAGAATATCGTCATGAGCCAAAAATGGCGCTGGCCTCGGGGAAGGATGGTCTTGATCTTGTCAGGCGCATCCTGAAAGAAGCAACCGCGCATCTTAAGCCGAATTCAGGCTTGCTTTGCGAGGTCGGACGCGGGCGGAAACTGCTGGAAAAGGAATATTCCCGTCTGCCGTTCCTCTGGCTTGATACTGAGATGAGCGAAGGTGAAGTTTTCTGGCTGACACGCAAGCAGCTTGTTGCAAAAAGTTAGGGTTGCGGCTGTGCTGTAGCCTTCTTCAGCGGCTTGACCATTTCGAACCC
>PLXM01000114.1 GCA_003153235.1 Rhodospirillales bacterium | reverse complement strand
TGATCCTGATCGCGGTGGCGCTGTTTGCGGCGCTGTCTTATGCGATCACGCAATCCGGCCGCGGCGGCGGCACGATCGACCGTGAAACGGTCGTGATTACGGCAGGTCAGGTTGTCGAGCAGCCTGCAGCCATCAGAACAGCCGTCACACGGATGATTATCACCGGCACATCTGCGAGCGCTATCACGTTTACCGGAGCAGCAACGGCTAATGACGTGTTTAATACAGCCAATGGCGGCGGCGGAGCTGCTAATATTACCCCGCCTGTTGCGGCCTGTGTGGCACCAGCAGACTGTGCTGCCTGGACTTATGTGCCAGCGACTGCGTCAGGTACAAATGGTAACTTTATTTATGGCGTCGGCACAGCCGGCACCGGCGGCGGCGCTGCTATCGCAGTTCTGCAAGGGACTTCCGGTCTTACGCTGAACGTCTGCAGCCAGATCCTTAAGGGTCTGGGCTTTGCCAGCACAACTCCAGTTGTTCTTGCAAATGGCCCAGTTGTCTGGGGCACGGCTGGCGCATATGCTGCGGCGGGAAGCGCGTCGACGGTTAAGGGTGCGGGTACGACACTTGATGGCCAGTCTTTCGCCTGCGCTCAAAATACCACAGCCAATCTGTATGCCTACTACCACGCTCTCATAGAGCAATAGTACGAGGCAGGATTTGGATGAACAAGCTTCGTCCATATATTACAAGAGGCTCTTCCCTGCGGGGAGGGGCCTCTTCTATTAGTCAGGCGGGCAATGCGTTGCTCTATGTGCTGTTAGCCGTCGGGCTTCTGGCAGCGCTTACATATTCGTACGCCAAGGACAGCCGCGAAAACTACGCCGCACAGAGCTCGATCCATATTGCCGAAGAACTGTTCGCCCAGATCAATATGATCAGGGCGGCGGTTATTCAATGCACCCTGGAATATCCGGGCGGCGGCGGCGACATGAATTGTGACGGCGTGATTAGCGCGTCCGACAATCCAAATAACCCCTATCCGCTGAACCCCAGCAACGCATTGAACCTTCAGGCGGGTGCTGGTCTGTCATGCACGGCGGGCCCCGCTCCCGGCGGCTGCACAGCATCGGGCAATGCCAGTGGTTGCATCGCTGTCGCTGGGAATGACAATGTCAGAAATCTGGCATGCATTGGCGCACCGGCAGGTACAGCTTATATGTTTCAGGGGACCGGTAATGAGGGACGTTTTTTACCACCGCCCCCGTCCGGTTTTTCGGAGTGGACTTATGTTAATAATGTAAATGGCGTGTATATTCAAATTACCGCCCCCAGCGATGCAGCAGCTATTCAGGCGCTTAACCGTCTCATGGATAAATTTACATCTACTCAGGCCAACATTAGTGGCCTGACGTTTACGGCATGGATTCAGAATAACACTTGAGTATCCGAAGGATACCAAATATAAGGTTGTCTATGGAATATCAATCAACTCCCGCGCGTGAACGGGGCAACGTTCTCTTCCTTATTTTGATTGCAGTTGTTTTGTTCGCTGCGCTGTCTTATGCGATTGCGCAAAGCGGGCGTTCTGCCGGAGCTGACACTGCCCTTGAAACGACGGTCATGATGGCAGGTCAGATCACCGAAATGCCCGCAGCCATACGGCAGGGGGTTGCCCGTATGCTGATTGACGGGACAACGCCAAGCGCGATTACTTTTACCGGCGCTGCTAGCCCCAATGATATTTTTTATCAGGGCCTTGCCACAAATGTTCTGCCGCCGCCGCTGGCCTGTTTGCCCGTCTGTACCGTCTGGACGTACGTTGGGTTTACTGACGAAACACACGGCCTTTTCGTGGGCGGTGTAGGAACGGATGCGCCGGATATATTGTCTATCCTGCCGAATGTGACACAGCAGGTATGTACTCAGGTGCAAAAAGGCCTTGCTTTTGCGACTCCAGCGCCGCCCGTTCAGGATACGGCGGCTTTTGACTGGACGGTTATAACGAACCAGATATCACAGCCCGGCGGGCTGAAGGGGAGCGCAACAACGATCTGGGCTCCCACACTTACAGCCCAGGAATTTGCCTGCGTGAATAACCAAAATACCAGCTATTTCTACTATCACGTATTGCTGCCCCAATAGTACTTTCAGGGCTTCATAATTTCAATTTCAGCCGTGACACGCGTGAACTCTGTTTTGAGGGCGGCGATCATATCAGATGTGATCGGCTGGCCTTTTTCGGTATTTTCCTGCATTTCTGCGGCAAGGTTGCCAAGGTGAGGGCAGCAGGCCGAACGTGCGCTGCCCTTCAGACTGTGGGCAAGCTCTTTCAGGCCATGCGTGTTATTTTGCGCGAAGGCGGCATCTATTTTTTCAAATATAGGCAGTGTCATTTTTATGAACATGCGCATCATGTCAATCGTTCCGGCATCAACCGCTCCCATCTGCGCGACCATGGCTTTCCTGTCAACCGCAGGCGGTAATGTGGCAGAAGGCGCTGCTGCTGTTTCTATGATGGAGGGTTCTTCTGCTTCTGCTATTTTCTGCGTACCGGCGCTTTCCCGCAGGACGCCCCAGCGGATCAGGAGTTGCTTGAACTGCCCAAGGCTGACAGGTTTCAAAAGGCACTCATCAAACCCGTAGGCCAGATAAGCCTGCCGTTGCGTCAGCTGCACGTCGGCGGTAATGGCGACGACCGGGAATCGTTTGTGCATATCGACGCTTTCTTTCTCTTCCATCGCGCGAATGGCCGCCACCAGCTGATAGCCATCCATTTCCGGCATATGCAGGTCGGTAAAAAGGATGCCGTGCTCTTTTTTCTCCAGCGCCTTCAGGGCAGCAACACCGTTCATAACAAAGTCCGCTTCAACCCCGAGCTTGGCGAGCTGGCGCCTCAATACGTCCTGTACCGACTCAGTATCCTCCGCGATGAGCAGACGGCGCGGGCCTGTATAGTCTTGCGCAGACACTTGTTTTGCGGCCGCTTTGACAGCTTCACCAAGGCCAAGACGTGAAGCGGGCTTCGATAAAAATTTCGCGCCGATAACTTTTGCGGTGTACTGCATGCC
>PLXM01000218.1 GCA_003153235.1 Rhodospirillales bacterium | reverse complement strand
GCGTAATGTCGAATTTAAAAGTCATGCACAATAAATAACAAAAAAATATGGTTGTAAAACCAACTATGTCACAGATTTTTTATTTTCTGCCCTAATCTCAAAGGATTACATACTATTTCAACCGAAATTAATAATTATGTAAATTAATATAAGCTGCTGATTTGAAAATGTATTTATTAATAATATCTAACATTTTCAATGACTTTTAATAAATTTTTTATTGTATTTTGATATGATTATAGTTGGCATAGTGTGCCCAGTGCTTAACCGGGTATGGCTGCGCTTGGGTGTGAAATTGGCGGGGCATAGATAAATTGATTAAGAGGCTTGAACAGCACAATGGTGAAGTTTTGAATGGCGGTTTTACGCTGATTCAAATGGCTATCATTATTACCATCCTGAGTGTGATCGGCGCAGGGTTGCTAAGCTTGTATAAAGCAAGCGATAGACAGAATTATCTCGATACAACAAATCAGCATCTCAATTCAATTCCGGCTGCAATAAAAAACTTTTATCTTCTCAATAACCGCTTCCCCTGCCCTGCAGATCCCACTTTACCGCCAACTAACCCTAAATACGCGCGGGAAGCTACCAACAACCTCACTGGCATAAATCTTCGGTGCACAGTCATGGCAGCCAGAGGACACAATCCGAATCCTCCGGGTGCCTTGAACTCTCCTGGTCACCATATACGCATTGGAGCCATCCCCGCACGTGATATTGGTCTCACAGATGACTATATGGCAGATGCTCACGGATATCTCCTCATATATGCAGTTACTGAAGCACTAACCGTATACCCGCCGGTTGGGGCCTTTGGTACCCTGTTTGATGCCAGTGGAAATATAAAAAATGGTGGGATCGACATTTATGACGGCAAAACACCGGCTTTATCTTTGCTAGCAGGCGCTACAGCGCCGCCTGGGCCGTGTGCTGGACAGTCAATTCCTGCTGCCCCAGGACCTGGTTATTATGCAGCCTATGCAGTGATAAGCCCCGGGAGGGATGGCCGTGGCTTTTACAACAGAAATGGCCTACGTCCGGCTGCGAATAACTGTACAGTGGCAAATACTGGTTTAGATTTTGGTAATTGTAGGAATTATAGCGTTGGTATCAACGAACATTTTGTTGGCGGAACATACACATGCCTCAAAGACCAGAACGGCGTCTGGAATTTTACTTATAACCCTCATGGTGTTTATGGTGAAAAATAATTAGGAAATTTTTTTAAACTTTAAAGATAATAGAATGAAAAAAATAGCATGAGAAAAGCGGAACATAACAGTTCAGGATATCAATCTAGATTCAAATGCCGGGGCAGAAACTGGCATCTGGGTTTTTCTTTGATCGAAATGAGCGTTGTTCTCATGATGGCGGGCATAACTCTTGCCGGAGCAATGGATATGTACAGGCAATATATGAAACGCAATTATATTGTTCAGCTTAATCAACGCCTGTCAGACATCAACACAGCCATACAAAGCTATGTGAACAATACCGTCACAAACCCGTACCGCCTCCTTCCCTGTCCCGCAGATCCCACGCAGCCATCAACCAGTGTAACCTTCGGCAAAGCAGTCGTGGACCCTGCTCACCCCACCGACTATCCCTGCCCGACCGCTGGCGGATATGGAGGAACGGCGGGAGGTCCCGGAGGGGCTTTGGCAGTAGTCGCAGGCATAAAGCGTACAAATGCAGGCGCACGGGTATATCCCTTTCCCAACACTCCTGCTACAAACCCTTATTGGCCAATCACTCAACCTCCATCATGGGGGTGGGTGCGGATTGGCGCCGTGCCTGTGCGTAATCTTGGTCTGGATGATAATCACATCGCCGACCCCAATGGCCACCTCTTTATTTATGCAGTATCTGAAACGCAGGCAAACCTACCGCCGCAGCGGCATATCGGTGATAACTCATGCGGCCCCACTAGCAATCCCATAAATCTTACCTGTTTTACTTTTCCCGCCAGTACTCCTGCAAATCCATATATGACCCTTGCGCCCGACCAAACACAGGGAGCGATTGACATTCAAGATCCAACAGCCGGCTTTACAAGCCTCGTCAATCCAGCCGGCTCTGCGCTTTATGTCGTTATAGCCCCCGGCAAGGATGGCATGGGAGCTTATAATTTGAATGGCTTGCAAGGTATTCCGTGTGGCGGGGCAGGTTATGACGTAAAGAACTGCCTTGGCAACAATGTAATATTCTACAAAGCACCTTATTCGGAGCAATAATGTGAAGAAAACCATGTTTTATTTTGAGATGAACGGTTCTATAAAGGGAGACACCCCATGAAAAAACTGCTCGGCGCTTTATTGGTATCGATATTCTGCCTGATGGCATCGGAGGCCTTTGCTCAGGCTGCCAATCATGCCGAGAATACCGTCACCTATCAAAACACCATCTCCGGTGCCCAGACAACGATCCCTACCTGTGCAAACGGAAGCGTATTGCAATACAATGGTCAGGAATACGTATGCACAAGCAACAACGTGGCCATGGCCTGCCCTGCACCCTCTGTAATGCAAACGGTCAACGGTAGCGGAGCATTCACCTGCATAGCACCGCCACCGCCGCCAGTTGTCAACTGCGGCGCAAACGCAGTGATAACAAACATTTCCCCGCCCACTTGCGCACCTGCGCCCCCGGTGCCCAACTGCCCTCCAAAGCAGGTTCTGACTTCGCCTCCAGCTCCCAATCCTGCGGGCTTTCAATGTATCGATGCGACAAAGGCCTATGGCAATATCCCTATAGGGACGCTCACATTGGCGCATCCGCAATGCACTAACTCTCAGGCCCTGGTTCCTGGCTCTATTTCAGCCGTATTCTCGGCCTGGTGTGTGGCTGCCTGCAGCAGATACTGCCAGAATATGGGGCTCGGATATATCGGCGGTACAATTGTAGAATACGATGGTGCTGCTCAACAGGCTGAATGTGTATGTGCTATGTAGATATAATACAAAGGAGCTATATAATTATAGGAGAGAGATCATGAAGATCGTGCTAATGCTTTTATTGGCTGTCCTGCTAAACTTGCCAGCAACGTCAGCTTTTGCAGTAACCGCCAAATATCACGAGAGTACTGCAATTTTCAGTACAGGCGTTGATGCATTTGTTCCCTCCTGCGGTGCAAATCAGGTGCTGACATATAACGGCAGAATATGGGCCTGTGTAAACAATTTTACACCAGTAGCCAGCTGCCTACCCAATCAGGCCATCCAGACGATCAATGGCAGCGGCACCGCCACTTGCGCTGCAATTCTTCCGCCCTCAATACCAAATTGTCCGGCAGGTACAGCATTAAGCTCAATAAACGGCACAAGCTGCATACCTGTAGATAAGCCTCCACTATGCGCAACAAATCAGGTTCTCAGCTCGCATGATGGGGTTCATTTAAATTGTGAGCAAGGGACGGAAAGCTTCGCTGCCGTTTCCCCGGCAACACTAGGCTTTTATACCGGCGGATTATGCACTGCCGCAAATGCCTATGGAGATGACATCCCTTGGCCTACACCTGCTCAGTTTGCTGCTGCAGGCATAGCTGATCCACCTGGCGCCTGCGGGGGCCACCCCTGCGGCATCACCGTATTCAGCGGATACTGTATTTCCGGCTGCAACCGGTTTTGTGCAGATCCGGCGAATGGAACCTTCGATGGCGGAACAATGGTTGAATGGAGTGGCGCCATGATCGGCTGTATTTGTTTGCGATGAATGAGCAGCAAACCGTTGGAGAGATTCATAGCAAATTGAGAAAAATCAGGAGTACCCATCAAATGGCACACATTTTTTTAGCAATGACGATAAATTATTTCCGTCAGAAAACATTCCCCCTAAAGAAATCTCTGCCGTTATTGGCGACGATATTGTCTCTGGGCATATCATCAACATCAGCCTTTGCACAAGCCGCCAGCCATGCCGAGGACATTGTCACATTCGGGGGAGCAACAAGTCCAAAAATGCAGGTTACAACCTGTAAAACCGGGATGGTATTGACTTACAATGGAACAACCTATTCCTGTGTTCTTAATAGTCCCACGAAAGCTTGCCCTGCAGGACAAGCTCTGAATAATCTGGATAGCTTAGGGGGTGGAGGATGTGTAAGCCTTTCTTCTAGTGCTAGTTGCACGGCTCCACTGGTCCTGGCAGGCGTTGACACCTCCACTAACCCCCCCACTCCAAACTGTGTTGCCGGACCGGTAGCTGTGCCTAATTGCCCGACAGGTATGGTTCTGACATCTAACAATGGAATAAATTTTTCATGCGTCCATGAAACAGAATTTTTTGCCATTCCTACAAGCACTCTGACAGCTTATCACGCGTGGTGTGATGAAGTGACCATACAGCCTGCCGGCCCCACGCCTGGCGTGACCGAGTTCTCCGCTTACTGTGTATCTGCCTGTGACAGATTTTGCCAGGCTCAGGTTAACACCAACGGCGCAAATTTTGCCGGCGGTTTTCTGGCCGAGCATGATGGAATCATCCATACGGCAGGTTGTGAATGCACGATGTAGAATCCGGATAAAAGTGACTTCTCCCTTTACAGACAACACGGCAAAAGGCCGTTTTGAATACCCTGTCGGCGGCAATACGGTTTTTGCCAATTACAGGCGTGACAGCTCTACGCTGTATATCGATTACGTCGAGGCGCCGCGCGAGCTGCGTGGTACCGGAGCCGCCGGAAAGCTGATGCGGAATATCCTGGAATTCGCCCAGAAAGAACGCCTCAAAGTCGTCCCGATCTGCAGCTATGCAGCTTTATGGATTAGCCGGAACGCCAGAAACGGTATTTCCTGAAACCCTTTGGCCTGTTTTTTTAGCGGTTTTTTGGCTATACTACGGGCAGAGGCTCATGTATGGAACAGTCCGCGAATATAAAGCAGGAAGACGCAAAACCCGCGCCATCATTTTTTGATATCGGCTTTGCCTTCCACAAGCAGGAAAAGGATCAGGAAGCGGCGCAGTCCTACAGGCAGATGCTGCTGCAAACCGATCCGAACCACGTTTCCTCGTGGCGTAACCTCGGTGCAATCCTGCGCAAGCAGGATCATTTCGAGGCCTCAGTGGCCTGCCTTAAACGGGCGCTCGAGCTTCTGCCGGACTCTCCCGAAACACTGACCAACCTCGGCAACACGCTGACAGACATGGACAGGATGGAGCCTGCCCTAGAGGCTCACGCCAAAGCCGTCGCCGGGCAGCCCAATAATTTTACCATGCGCAAGAATTACGCCGTGGCCCTGCGCAAATTCGGCCACCTGAAAGAAGCCCTCGCCCAACTTGAAAAAGTATTCCAGCTCAAGCCGGACGATGAAAAGACCCGCATGGAATACGCCATCATCTGCCTGCATCTCGGTCTTTTTAAACAAGGATGGGAAGCGATCGAAGTCCGCTGGAAACTGGGACTGAAAGACCGCGCCTACGACGTTCCACGCTGGCATGGCGAGGACCTGACAGGCAAAACGATCCTGATTTACAAGGAGCAGGGATTTGGCGACACGATCCTCTGCAGCCGCTACATCCCCATGGTCAAAGCACGCGGCGGGCGCGTCTTGTTTGAATGTCAGAAGCAACTGCATCGCCTGTTCCAGACCATCCCCGGCATCGACATGATGGCAGAGCTGGGCGCAATCAAGGAACCTTTTGATTATCATGTGCCGATGCTGTCATTGCCGTGGATTTTCAATACCGACGAGACCTCGATCCCGCTGCCGCCGCCGTTATTCGTTCCCGATGCGCCGCCACCGGAAGCCAAACGCCTGCTTGACCTTGGCAAAGGCCGCTTCAAGGTCGGCATTATATGGTCCGGAAGCGTGACATTCCTCGACAACCGCAAGCGCTCCGTTTCCGCCACGCAATTCTTGCCGCTTGCTGAAATCCCCAATGTGCAGCTTTACAGCCTCCAGAAAGGCCCGCGCGAGAAAGATCTTGCCGACTGCGGCGCACAAGGGCTCATCCTTGAGCTCGGCCCGCATCTGCAGGATTTTGCCGACACAGCCGCCGCGATCAGGGAGCTTGACCTTGTGATCATGACGGACAGTGCCACCGCACATCTCACAGCGTCACTGGACCGGCCCGTCTGGAACCTGCTCAACTACTCGCCCTACTGGCTCTACCGCNNGGTATCCCTCCATGCGGCTCTTCCGCCAGCCGACACCCGGAGACTGGGATGCCGTGTTTCAGCAGGTTGCCGAAGAACTCAGGAAGAAAGCCGAAAAAATATGAACGCCGGAATCGTCAGTTTACAGGATGGCACGCCCTGCATCGTTTATGATGAAAAACTTCCCTATGCCATCAGCCACGTTGAATTCAACGAAGAGAACCACCAGCTCACGCTGGTTTATGCCACTCCCGACTCAGTAAAAAAACAGGGCCGGGAATTCGAGTTCCCGCTTGACCGCCCCTTCGTATCACTGCTGCGCGAACGCGGTGATGTCGCCATCGCCTTAGTGCA
>PLXM01000222.1 GCA_003153235.1 Rhodospirillales bacterium | reverse complement strand
CCAGCAGCTCTTTACGCGAACCCCAGCCAATCGAGGCACCCGGCACAAACAGCCATAGCCATACTGAATACGAACAACAAAGCCACGTTGCCCCGACATCCCGGGACTTTTCGAAGAGGCCGCATTCCTTATCCTCAATACAGCCTTGCAAGAACTGGACAAATTCAACCTGCCGCTGGAACAGCATGAACGGCATGACCTTCGCAGAAGACCGTGCACGCGGGTCATAGGTGATTCCCCAATCGTTGATCCAGTCTATAGGGTTTCGGGCGTAATGAGTCATCAGCGCCTTTTGCAGCGAAATATCTGCTTCGCAAGCTTTCAGCAAATTGAAGCGCTTGATGTATTCTTTTCGACGGTCGGGTGGCCAGTTATTCATCTGGTTTTGCTTTCTTCAGGGCTTCTGTATATCTCCTTGCGGCTTCTTCCTCTGTCAGCGGTTCTGTCGGCGGCGGTGGTTCAGATGGTGTCTGCGAGAGTAATGGTTTCTCTTTGCAGTGCCGTGCATATATCTCCTCAAGCATTTTTGTCGCGCGCAGATCTCCGCCAGCCGCCTTATTAGCAAGCTGTGTAAGGGCCGCTGCGCGCTTAGTGATTATCTTTTGCCGGCCATTTTCGGTGACAGGAATAGGTGTATTAAAAATTTCATCAACAAGGCTCGAGCGGTTCCTTGCCCCTTTCGGTCGCCCATGAGGGTTGCCGGAGGCGCCCTTCTTAAAGCGGGTATCGACGGAGGTTCTTTTTGGAGGAACGGGTTGAATATCATCACTCATTTTTGACCTCCGCTATGCAAGCAAGTTCATCAAAGGTCTGGCCTGTATCCGCGCGTACGGCTTTTTTACCCGTGCAGTCTTGCCAACGGCGTATGATTACATCGCAGTAAAAAGGGTCTATCTCGATTAGGCGCGCAATGCGGCCGGTTCGTTCTGCTGCAAGCAATGTGGCACCCGCGCCCGCCGTCGGATCGAGGATGATAGTTCCGCGGTTTGAACAGTCTTTGATAGCATCGGCGACCATGTCGACAGGCTTCGTCGTCGAGTGCAGCGCAAGGTCTCCCTTGCGGTCAGCTCGAAAGCTGTTGGCACCGTCGTAATTCCAGACGTTGGTGCGGTTGCGACCAAACTTTCCGAGCTGCACATTATTTATGTGCGGCGCTATACCAGACTTGAATACGTGGACCAGTTCATGCTGACTGCGGTAAAGCGATCCCATGCCGCCAGTGTGTTTCACCCAACAAGCCATGTTCAGGTATGTGTAAGCCACTTGTCTTGCTGCGGTCAGGATCTCAAGAGAATGCCGCCAATCCATACAGTGATAATGAACGGAGCCCTCCTTCGAAAACTTCCTGAGGGGCGTGAAGATCTCCACCATGAAGGCAATAAACTGTTCAGACGTCATCTCGCCAGCACCCATGATGAATTCCTTATGCTGGATAGTACCGTTGCCACACACATGCCCATCAATCGGCACATTATATGGCATGTCCCCGAATACCATCTCTGCAAGCTCCGCCCCCATCAAAAGGGCATAAACTTTTTCGTCCCGTGCATCGCCGCAGATGAGTTTGTGGGGACCCATGATCCAGACGTATCCCAACTTGGTCACGGAAGGTCCAGTCGGGACCGGGTTTTCCTGTTCGCCGCTTCCCGGAAGCTCAACATCGCCGATAGTAAGATCCAGCTGCCCGGTCTCGAAACCAAGGTCGACCAGCTCCAGACCCAGCTCCAAAACAAGCGGCGCCAAGTACAATAGTTCTTCCCGCAACGCCTCTTTGTACCACTCTGCGTTGAGCGTAAATTGATTATCTGCCAAGATCAGTGCGCGGATCATTGTCTCATCGAGATGGCTAACGCGGATCACGGGAATGGACTCGACGCCCAGCAGCTTCAGAGCTTGCAGTCGCGCGTTGCCAAGGATCACAAAATTATCTTTATCTATGACCAGCGGTACGATGACGCCAGACTTCTCTATAAACTTCGCGAGCCGCCGGATCTTGCTCTGGGCGTGCCTGCGCACCTGTCTGCGATAAGTTTGCAATAGCGCTGTGACGACATATTCAAGCGCCATGGGGGCGAAGGGAAAATTCTTCAAGGCGGGTTCAGTAATCATTTTGGAGCTCCTTTATAAAAGTAAATTTACATCTAATTAACCAAAAAAAAATTAAGCCTTTTTCTGTGCTGTTTTCACAGGGCCGGTTCTGAGTTCCGGCATCTCAAGTGCCCAAGCGACAGTTTCAAGAACGAGGCGCGTGAGCGGAATCGCAGCCCTTTCTTCCCCGGTCGATAGACGTGTCGTTGGATTAAGAAGTTTTATCAGATCCGTAATATCGCCCTTACCCGTCTTGCCCGAATCTGACTTGTCGGAAGAAAATTCTATTTTTGCCGGCGTCTCGGAATAGCGATCGTGGTAGGGAAGAAAAATCTCATTGGCGAGAAGCGGGACCTTTTTTCCGCGGCTCTTAACCCAATCCGGCTGCATTGCAGTCTCGGGTTGTTCAAGGAAGGCTCTTCGCGCCAGCTCTCTTAAACCCTTGCGGGCTTTAGGCATATATTCACCAAGGTCTTTGGGTTTCATGCCATGGCGGAGATAAAAGAAGGCCACTGCCAGTTCTATCAGGTCATCGAAGTCATAGAGGCGGCGATTGCCGCGACCGGTACTCTGTTTCTTCTCATCAAACGGAACACCCAAGATTCTAAGATAGCGCGCCTCATCCTTCATGCGTTGCGAAGGCTCCTCCCCGTACGCAATAGCGCGCAGGACCTGGCCATGGGAAAGCGATAAATCTGGTATCTTGCTGGGCATATCATACTCGCGATAATTAAAGGTAAAATATCATTTAATATACCACGCGTTATTTAATAACGCAAGTCCCTATCTATATTTCCTCAGCCGCATGTGCAGCATTTCCTGTTCTTCCCCTGTTACGATCCTGATGCGCCCCTGTTCCATCGCCAGAAAAGCCCTGTTATTTTTTTGTCATTTTATTACGCGGAAACCTGATTAAGCAGGAGTTTCAAAGGCGCCATGGGTGGCATTTGCCCGAATACATCCCCATACTCGTGAAAAGCCCTGTATTTCCCTGTTAAAACAGGGGATGAACCCTAAGAGCATCTATCGATAGAATGAATCCCGCACCATACAAACTTCCCTTGTGAGACCGCTCATGCGGATCGCGCAGAAATGCGCGCTATTGGCGCATATTTCGCGCATCTGGCTTTGGTGCGGACAACTGAGAGCCAGTCCTTTTTGGCCAAATAAGCCCGGATTCTCAGTTGGGCCTTTCAGCAGTCAGCACTCATTTCAAAGGCTTGGAGAATCGGCCCTGAGAATATCAGGTTATTTCGAGGGATTCGCGGATCAGGCGACCCACATAGGCGCTGTTGTAATTCTCACGCCGGGCAATGCCACGGATACTCATGCCCCGGAAATGCTCATCCCTCCATATAATGCCCTTCATCAGGTTTACTAACTNNGGGGGTATTCGTAGCAGCAGGCCGAATCACGACCGTGTACTTCAGGTCCTTACCCATCCGGAACGGTGCTTCGAGGTTGTAAACATCTGTTTGGATCTCCAGCTTAACACTGCCTTCTTGCTGGAAGGATAGAAGCGCTGAGGGCTTTATCCCTATAGTTATGATTTCGTTGCCGATCATAATTTTTTCAATCACTTTCTTAATAATGGCGCTGATGGGAGCAGCAGCACACTGCTGGGAAAGAGTTTTTAAGGCT
>PLXM01000192.1:313-10864 GCA_003153235.1 Rhodospirillales bacterium | reverse complement strand
ATCGGCGAAATCCGCCGCCTGTCGCCCGGCACGTCGATCGAAATTCTGACGCCGGACTTCAAGGACAAAGGCGAGGCGGTGGAAATTGTGGCGCGGGCGCGGCCGGATGTGTTCAACCACAATCTGGAGACTGTGCCGAAACTTTATCCGACGATCCGTCCCGGTGCGCGGTATTTCACGTCGCTGGAACTTCTCAACCGTGTCAAGAAGGTTGACCCGACCATTTTTACCAAATCAGGCCTGATGGTGGGCTTGGGCGAGGAGAAAGTCGAGATCATGCAGGTGATGGATGATTTGCGCGCGGCTCAGGTGGATTTCCTCACCATCGGTCAGTATCTGCAGCCGACGCCGAAACATGCAGCTGTTGAGCGTTTTGTGACTCCGGACGAGTTCAAGACCTACGAAACGATCGCGCGCGCCAAGGGCTTTTTGATGGTGTCGGCGTCGCCGCTGACACGCTCATCCTACCATGCGGATGCCGATTTCGAGAAGCTGCGCGCCGCCCGTGAAGCAAAACTGGCCGCAAGCTAGTGCCGACGCATTCCGAAACACGCGTTGTCCCTTATTCGTCCGAGCAGCTGTTTGATCTGGTCATGGATATCGAGAAATATCCGGAGTTTCTGCCGTGGTGCATCGGCGCGCGGATCAATAGCAAATCGAAGAACGATCTCGAGGCTGATGTGCTGATCGGCTACAAAATGTTCCGCGAGAAGTTTTCATCCCGCGTGCATTTTACTAGACCGAAAGAGATAGAAGTCGAATACCTGAAAGGCCCGATGCGTCATCTGCACAACAAATGGGTGTTCAAAGACCTGAAGGAAAGCCAGTGTCAGGTCGAATTTTATGTTGATTTTTCATTAAAGACAAGGCTGTTCGAAAGTCTTGTCGATCAGTTCTTTCACAAGGCTCTGGTGAAAATGATCAATGCCTTCGAAGACCGTGCCATGGGAGTCTATGGCGCGAAGAAGCGCTAGCCTAAACGGAATTCACTACCGTCCCATGCCCTTATGGCCATGCTTTTTGTGCTGATGCGGGACGGCATGTTTGCCATGCTCATAGCCCGGCATACGGGGCAGGTGCTCCATGATATCCGTCAGGGCAAGGCAGTTCTCGCGCTCGAGCATGCTGTGCCCCGCCGTCGTTTTGACGAAGCTGGCGGGCGGGTTGCCGACCTTTGCGAGCGCCTGGCTCAAGGCTTCTGCCTGGGGCAGCGGGCAGACAAGGTCAAAACGCCCGTGCACGATATGCGTCGGAATTTTAGCGAGGTCTTTGACATGATCTATAATGTAGTTCTGCGGCATAAAGAGGTCGTTGGCGAAATAATGCGCCTCGATCTGCGCGAAGCAGACGGCGAAGGCATCATCGCCGTAATGGCTTTCGGCCTCGCTTTCGTCCGGCGTGAGGTGGCTGATCGTGCCTTCCCAGATGGACCATGTCGCGGCGGCCTTCATCTGAAGCTTTTTCTCGGTCTCGTTCTTTGGCTTCATGTCAAAAATTTCTTTGTAGGCCTTCGCCATGTTGCCGCGCTTTTCGGGCGGGATAATTTCGACAAATTTTTTCCATGCTTCCGGATATGATGTGTAGCTGCCCGGCGCCGTTATTGTGTTAGGCGCTTTAGCGTACGTGGCGGCGTTGCCCTGATACATGAAATCAAGGTCCTCGGCATTACCAAGGAAGATGCCGCGCAGAACAAGCGATTGAACAGTTTCGGGATGCTTGATGGCATAGGCGAGGGAAAGCGTGCTGCCCCAGCTGCCGCCGAAGACGTGCATTTTGCCGTCGACGCCGAGCTCTTTGCGCAGCTTGACGATATCTTCGACCAGATCATCCGTCGTGTTGTGAGTAAGGGCGACCTCGGGGCCATTGGCGGCGACAGTCGGCGTGCTCTTGCCGCAGCCGCGTTGGTCAAAAAGGATGATGCGATACCGCGCCGGATCAAAAAATCGTGAATATTCCGGGCTGCAGGCGCCACCGGGGCCGCCATGAAGGAACATCACCGGTTCGCCTTTCGGGTTGCCGTACTCTTCCCAGTAAATTTTGTGGGGAGGGTTATTGTCGACCTGCAGCAGTCCGCTGTTATTAGGCTTTTTCTGGGGATATTTCCAGTCCGACTCCGTGATGCTGCTCGTTGTCGCAAGGCCTTTGTGCTTGGTCATGTTAATTCTCCCATAGGCGTATATCATACCATAATAAAAGTAAATAATTTATGAAGCGATTTCTATCTCTTTTTTCAAGGTCGTCAGGGCCGTTTCGACTGTCTGCAGGCGAACTTCCGTGCGATTGCCGCTGAAATTATTCTTGATGGCGTGAATTTTTCCGGAGGCGCGTATGGCGATGCCCAGATAAACCAGCCCAACGGGTTTTTCCGGCGTGCCGCCGCCGGGGCCGGCAATGCCTGTGGCGGCGATGGCAATATTGGCTTTTGAATTCTTAAGTGCGCCTTCTGCCATGCCGCAGGCGACTTCGGAGCTGACCGCACCGTAGTTGACGATGGTTTCGTGCGGCACGCCGAGATAAGCCGTTTTTGAATCATACGAATAGGAGATGTATCCGCGGTCAAACACCTCCGATGCGCCTGACACTTCCGTCAGGCAGGCGGAGATCAGTCCGCCGGTGCAGGATTCTGCCGTCACAATCTGCAGCTTTTTTGCAGTTGCGGCATGAATGACAGATTCTGCGAGCGCGAGCAACTGGGGTGAAAAGAGAGGCATCAGGTTTCCTTTAATGGAGTGTATAGAAGGCGACGGAAGAAACGCCGCACATGGCATAAAAACCCGCCACGACATCATCCATCATGACATCAAACCCGCCGCTGGAACGGTTGTCGAAGAGCGATGCGGGCCAGGGTTTCCAGACGTCGAAAATCCTGAACAGCAGTCCGGCCAGCAGCCAGAGAGGCACGCTCGTGCCAGCGAACAGGGCGGCGATCCAGACGCCAACCACTTCGTCGACGACGATCGACTGGTCATCCGATTCACCCGATTTCTTGCCGTACCATGTGGCGACGGGGGTGGCGATGGTCAGGAGAGCGAGAGCAGCCAGTGCCAGTGCGTTCTGTCCCCATAGCGCCATGATAGCGTAACCGAAGGGCATGCCGGCAAGGGTGCCCATGGTGCCGGGAGCGGGGCGGATCAGACCGGAGCCGAACCATGTCGCCAGCAGCACGCGCGGATTGATAAATTTTGTTCCCGGCGGTGTGGGGGAAATGGCAGGTGTCAGCTTGCCCATTTTCTCTGCTCCTCAGTTTGTTGTTCGGACGCTGTAATTACAAATGGCAAGCGTGTCGTGACGATGGATTGCGCGGCAATGCCTTCGCGGCGGCCGGTGAAGCCAAGCCCTTCGGTCGTGGTCGCCTTGACGCTGACCCGCTGGACGGGCAATCGCAGAATTTCAGCGATACGTTGCTGCATGGCGGTGCGGTGCGGAGATATTTTCGGCGCTTCGCAGACAAGCGTGACATCGACATGTGCAATAATCCCGCCCTGCTGCGCCACAAGCGCGGCGGCGTGTTTCAGGAACGTGGCACTGTCGGCATTTTTCCAGCGCGGATCATTGTCGCTGAAGTGCTGGCCGATATCGCCTGCGCCGATTGTAGCCAGAATGGCGTCTGTGATCGCATGCAACCCGACATCCGCATCCGAATGCCCTTCGAGCACATGGTCGTGCGAAATGGCGATGCCGCAGAGCATAAGTTTTCTTCCGCCTGACGCAGGGACGAGACGGTGAACATCGTAGCCCTGTCCGGTGCGCACATCATTGCAACGTGAGGCAAGATATTGTTCGGCGCGCGCAAGATCAGCGGGGTGTGTGATCTTGATGTTATCCGATTGTCCTGGAACATAAGTCACGGGATGGCCTTCAGCTTCGCAAAGCGCCGCGTCGTCGGTGAGAGATTTGTCCTGATATTTCTGGTGCAGCTTGTCTATCAGGTCAAAGCGGAAAGCTTGCGGTGTTTGCGCCGTGTATAGTCCTTCGCGGTTTTCGGTCTTGCCGTTGCGCTTGACGGTATCCGTCACGGGCAATGCCGGTGTGGCCGCATCTGACTTTATTGCCGCCTGGCAAAGATCCGTAATCAGGGTGTTGGAGATTAGCGGGCGAGCCGCATCGTGTATCAGCACAATATCAGGTTTTGCAGGGCGGAGGGCTGTAAGGCCTTTTTGTACCGATTGTTGCCGTGTGCCGCCGCCCGTGACATATTTTATGCCGGGTGCCGCGCTCTTGAAAAGCTGCTCGTGATCCGGATGGATAACCACAATGATATTTGAAACAAGTGGATGATTTTTAAACGCCTCGATGCTCCAGTTCAGGACAGGCTTGCCCAGCAAAGGCAAATACTGCTTCGGCATTTCACTGCCAAACCTTTCACCTGCGCCTGCGGCGACAACCAGTGCTGCGATCTTTCTACTCAAGGTCAAACTTCACGCCCTGAGCCAGCGGTAGAACGCTGGAGAAATTGACGGTGTTGGTCGAGCGGCGCATGTAGGCTTTCCAGCTATCCGAGCCGGACTCGCGTCCGCCGCCGGTTTCCTTCTCGCCGCCGAACGCGCCGCCGATTTCAGCGCCGCTGGTGCCGAGATTGACGTTGGCGATGCCACAATCACTGCCTGCTGCCGAAGTGAACAGTTCCGCCTCGCGCAGGTCGTTGGTGAAGATGCAGGATGACAAACCCTGTGGCACGTCGTTTTGCAGTGCAATCGCTTCATCAAGTTTTGAGTATTTGATGACATAGAGGATCGGCGCGAAAGTCTCGTGTTTTACAACATCCGCTTGCTTGGGCATTTCGACGATGGCGGGCGTGACGTAGTAGGCATCCGGATATTCTTTTGACAGTACGCGCTCGCCGCCGGTGACCTTGCCGCCGGCTGCTTTCGCTTTTTTGAGCGCATCCTGCATTGCGTCATAAGCTTGCTTGTCGATCAGCGGTCCGAGGAGGGTTTCTTTTTCCAGCGGATTTCCGATACGAACAGAGCCGTAGGCTTTTTTAACGCGGGTGACAAATTTTTCCGCGACGTCCTTGTGGGCGATCAGACGGCGTTGCGTGGTGCAGCGCTGGCCTGCGGTGCCGACCGAGCCGAAAACCGTCGCCATCAGGGCGAGGTCAAGGCTGGCTGTTGGGGCGAGAACCATGGCGTTATTGCCACCGAGTTCGAGAATGGCTTTGCCGAAGCGTTTCGCTACACGCGGGCCGACGTCGCGTCCCATGCGGGTCGAGCCCGTGGCGCTGATAACGGGAATGCGCTTGTCATCGACAAGCTGTTCGCCGATCTCGCGTGCGCCGAGGACGATTTCAGAAAGACCTGCAGGCGCTGCACCAAAACGTTCCGCTGCTTTTTCAAACAAGGCCTGGCAGGCGAGGGCAGTGAGAGGAGTTTTTTCTGAAGGCTTCCATACCACACTGTCACCGCAGATGACAGCGAGGGCGAAGTTCCAGCACCAGACGGCGACGGGGAAGTTAAATGCGCTGATGACGCCGACGACACCAGTAGGATGCCAGTTTTCCTGCATCTTATGACCGGGGCGTTCGGAGGCGATTGTCAGACCGTAGAGCTGGCGCGAGAGGCCGGTTGCGAAATCGCAGATGTCGATCATCTCCTGCACTTCGCCAAGCCCTTCGGTCAGGATCTTGCCGCATTCAAGCGTGACAAGTTTGCCGAGGTCCTGTTTGTGTTCGCGCAGCACTTCACCGAACAGGCGGATCAGTTCTCCGCGTTTCGGAGCGGGAACGGTGCGCCAGTTTAAAAAGGCTTCATGCGCGCGGGCAATTTTTCCATCAAGTGATTTGGCCGTGTCGAATGGAACCCGTCCGATTTCGGAACCATCAATAGGCGAGTAAACTTTATGTGAGCCGGAGGAAAAATACTTCACCGGAACGCCCAATTTTTTGAGCAGGTGGGCTGTTGTATCGCTGAGTTCAATGTGTTGAATATTGGATTTTGGCATCGCAGTTTTCCTTTTGGCGACCATGATAAAACTCCTCTTGAAATTGGTATATTTACAATGCCTGAAGTGGTGCAGAGGCTCAACTTTATTGTAATTTGATAACCATATTAAGCATAATTGTTGCTTACATTATTTGTATTTGACACAGTAAACATACATCCTTATTGTCGCATACTTCTTTAAATTTTAACATATATATATTCAGGAGAACATCAAATGAAGATTTTTAACAGATCAAGAACCAGTGCAGCAAAAACCACCGGCGGTATTGTAGGTGGCGGACTCGCCGCGCTGGCAATAGTTTTGGGAATTCTAACTATGGTGGCTGTGCCGGTTGTCGGCGGTATTGCTGCAGGCCTTGCTGTTGCAGGCGTTATGTCTGGAGCTGGTGGTACAATATGTGCGGTATTGGCAGGTCTTACAGGTGCTAGCATTGCCTCGGGCATCAGTATTCCTGCAGGTATTGCTGTAATGGCTGTAGGGGCGGGTATCGCTGGCGTTGCCGGTGCCGCTGCTGCCGGTCTGGCCAAAGGCATTAGCCTCGGCGTCAAGGGCGCAGCTGCTGGCGTTAAAAAGCTGCTGAGCTTTGGCAAGAAAAAGGCGCCGAAAGCCGCTGCTAAGGAAACAGCGCCAGTTCAAGCTGAAAAGACCAACTTTAAGACCACGAAGGCAAAACCAGCGTTTGATGCTGCGACGCAGCAAGCGCCTGTTGTCAACGACAACAAGCCGGTTGCACAACCAAAAACAGCTTCCAAGCTCACCGCTTAATTGCTGAGTTGGGATAAGTTAAAGAAACGCTCTCCCGCAAAGGAGGGCGTTTCCTTTTACAGTACTGAACTATCAGGATTCTTATTTGACACAACAGGGAAATCGTATACATTTCCGCCCTTGCTTTAGGAATTAACGTTTATGGAGAAGACTAAATGAAAAAATCAACGGCTGTAGCAGCGGTTGCTGGCGGTGGTGTTGCTGCTGCTATCGGTTTGGCTGCAGTTGGCATCGGCGTTCTGTGCATTCCAGTCGGCCTGGCTGCAGGCGCCTATTTTGCAGGTGCCGCAGTGTTAGGTATTGGTGCAGGCATGCCCCTTGCGGTACTCGCAGGTATTGGCGGCGCTATTGTCGGCAGTTGGGCCGGAAGATTTGCCGGCGTTATTGCGGCTAATGTAGGGGTCGTGGCCGGCGTTGGAGTGGGTGCGGTCGTAGGAGGAGTCACCAAGCTTGCTGGTGGTGCCTTTGAAAAGGTTTTTAGCAGGAAGAAGGGTTCTTCTGACATTGCAGCATCTGCGCCTGTACAAGCAGTGCGGGAACCGGCCAGCGACTTCAAAGTTTCCAGTATCGGCATCAAGTTCGGTAACGCTGCAATAGTCAAGTCTATAAATAGCAACAATAACAAACTGATATATCAGTTTTCTATTCTTAAAATTTAATATTTTGCGGGCGTCATTTTAAAACACCCTCCCGCAAGGCAGGGAGTTTTTTAATGTCGGGTAAATTCTTTATCGCCATAACACTGCATATTGAGTGGCGGTCTATTTCTCCCAATCGAGAATGACTTTGCCAGCCTGTCCCGAGGCCATGATCTCAAAGCCTTTCTGGAAGTCATCGATAGGGAAGTGATGCGTGATGATGGGACGGAGGTCGAGGCCGGATTGTACCATGCCGATCATCTTGTGCCATGTTTCGAACATTTCGCGGCCATAAATGCCTTTCAGCGTCAGGCCCTTGAAGATGAACGTGCCCCAGTCGATGCTCATGTCGCCGGGCGGGATGCCGAGCAGTGCGATTTTTCCCGCGGGTCGCATGGTATCAATCATCTGACGGAAGGCATCGGGGCTGCCCGACATTTCAAGGCCGACGTCGAAGCCTTCGGTCATCTTCAGATCTGTCATGACTTCGCGCAGTGTTTCCTTGGTGACGTTGACAGCGCGAGTGGCGCCCATCTTTTTGGCGAGGCTAAGACGGTAGTCGTTGACATCCGTAATGACGATGTTGCGTGCGCCTGCAAACTTGCAGACCGCAACAGCCATGATGCCGATGGGTCCTGCGCCGGTGATGAGCACGTCCTCGCCGACGAGATCAAACGAGAGTGCGGTATGCGTCGCATTGCCGAAGGGATCGAAGATGGCAGCAAAGTCGTCGCTGATGTTATCGGGGATTTTGACAGCATTTTTAGCTGGCAGGCAGAGATATTCGGCGAAGGCGCCCTGACGGTTGACGCCGATGCCTTTTTGCTCGATGCAAAGGTGCTTTTTGCCGCCACGGCAGTTGCGGCAGAATCCGCAGGTGATATGGCCTTCGCCGGAAACGCGGTCACCGGGTTTAAAACATTTCACTTCCGAGCCGACCTTGTCAATCACGCCGACATATTCATGGCCGGTGATGAGCCCGACGGGAACGTGCTTTGCCGACCAGTCATCCCATTTGTAAATGTGAATGTCCGTGCCACAGATGGCGGTCTTCTTGATTTTGATCAGGACATCATTGTAGCCAATCTCAGGGATCGGCGCGTCCGTCTTCATCCAGATGCCGGGCTTTGCTTCTTTTTTGTAGAGTGCTTTCATTTTATAACCCCTAATTTCTTCCCGACTTTTTCAAATGCGGCGATGGCTTTGTTGAGATGCGCTGTTTCATGCGCGGCTGACATCTGTGTGCGGATGCGGGCCTTATTCTGCGGCACGACGGGGAACGAGAAGGCAATCACATACAGCCCTTCGTTCAGCAATTCATCCGCCATTTTCTTGGCCAGCGGCGCGTCGTAAAGCATGACGGGCACGATCGGATGCTCACCCGGCACAAGATCAAAGCCGAGCTTGGCCATGCCGGCGCGGAAATATTGCGCGTTGGCGCGGAGCTTTTCGAGGCGCTGCGGTTCGGTTTTAATCAGGTCGATGGCAGCAATTGAAGCCGCGACAATCGGCGGTGCCATGGTATTGGAGAAAAGATAGGGGCGCGAACGCTGGCGCAACCAGCTGATGATTTCCTTGCGTCCGGACGTAAAGCCACCGGATGCGCCGCCCAATGCTTTGCCGAAGGTGCCGGTGACGATATCAATTTTGTCCTGCACGCCCCAGCGTTCCGGTGTTCCAGCACCTGTCTTGCCCGTAAAACCAACAGCGTGGCTGTCATCTACCATGACCATCGCATTATATTTTTTGGCGAGATCGCAGATGGCGGGCAGGTTGGCGATGATGCCATCCATCGAGAACACGCCGTCCGTGANNTGGCGTGGTTCAGTTCGTCGCTGATAACGGCGTCTTCTTCGCCGAGCAGTGTTTCAAACAGTCCGCCGTTGGCATCGAAACAGGAGGTGTAGAGAATAGTATCTTCCGTCTTGAGAAAGTCGCTGACTTTCTTTTCAAGCTGCTTGTGCAGGTCCTGCGTGCCGCAGATAAAGCGTACAGAAGCCAACCCAAGGCCATATTTATCCAGCGCCTCATGCGCGGCCTTGATCAGCACGGGATGATTGGCGAGGCCGAGATAATTGTTGGCACAAAGGTTGATAACGGTTTTGCCGCTATCGACCTTAATCTCCGCCTGCTGCGGCGAGACGATGATGCGCTCGGATTTATAAAGGCCTTGTGTTTCAAGCACCTGTGTTTCGTCGGTCAGATGTTTTAAAATCGGTTTTGTCATGGGTTCCTATGTAGCATATCAAAAAGGCGAATGACATGTGTATTTTCCGGAATTATTGACGGTTATTTTAAATCTTTTGGGGATAAAGTTCTTTGGCTAATATCAGTCTATGGACAATCTAGCCTTAAAAATCCGCGAAAAGATCAGCGAGCTTCAGGATGAATTCGAAAGAGGCGTCGAAGGGCGCCGCCTGAAATTCCGCTATACGCTGGAGCAGGGAAAAGTTGTTTTCGAGCAGAGCGTGATTATGCGCCACCGCCTGCTGCGGATAAAACTGTTGCGGTTTCTGGGCGAGTCAAAAATCGGAGCCGTTATCACGTCACCAGTCATCTACAGCTTGATCATTCCTATTTCCATGCTGGATCTTTTTGTGACTGTTTTCCAGCATGTCTGCTTCCGGATATACCGCATTCCTCTTGTAAAACGTTCTGATTATGTGGTGATGGACAGGAAATATCTTGAATACCTGAACCTCATCCAGAAGGTGAACTGCATTTACTGTGAATATTCGAACGGTGTGATTGCCTACGTGCGCGAGGTGGCCGGACGAACCGAGCAGTTCTGGTGCCCGATCAAGCATGCCCGCAAAGTCAAAAATATGCATGACCGATATTACGATTTCATCGAGTATGGCGACAGTGAGGATTTTCCGAGAAAAGTACACGAACAGCGCGAGAAATGCCGCGCCTGCGAGATGCCTTGCGATGAATCCAACGACTAATCTTCCGCGCCTTCGCAGCGGTTGTCGTATTGCGCGCCAATATGCTTTTGCCCGCGCTGTGCCGCCAGCTTGATTTGTTTCTGGCGCTCGGCTGCGGATACCATTTGTTCCGGTGTAAGGCTGTCATGGCAGTGCGGGCAGGCGACACCCTCGATGAATTTCTGGCTTGTTTTATCAGAGGCGCTGATGGGGTGGCGGCAGGAAGGGCATAACTCATAGGAGCCAAGCTCCAGTCCGTGCTTGACGGTGACGCGCTG
>PLXM01000192.1:0-298 GCA_003153235.1 Rhodospirillales bacterium | reverse complement strand
CTTTTTCGCAGCGGATGCCGCCGGTACAGAACATGGCGACTTTCTTGTGCTTCTGGTTATCAAGGTGTTTTTTGACGTAGTCGGGGAAGGCGCTAAAAGTCTCCGTGTGCGGATTGATTGCGCCTTTAAAAGTGCCGACCTGGACTTCATAGTTATTGCGCGTGTCGATCAGAATTGTGTCCGGCTCCGAGATAACCTTGTTCCATTCTTCCGGCTCGAGGTATGTGCCGACAGTATCATTCGGGTTGACTTCTGGTATGCCGATGGTGACGATCTCTTTCTTGATCCGCACTTTCAT
>PLXM01000066.1 GCA_003153235.1 Rhodospirillales bacterium | reverse complement strand
CCATCTCTCCCTTAGACCAACACAGTGGTTTGCAGCCCTGGCATGTTTTACATGCAAAGCATGTGGCACGGGTTATAAGGCACAGGTTATTGACTCATTGTGAATAGAACTTACTGGCACTTACCACCCGTCAATCATTCCGCAGCCTCTACGGCGCGAGATTGACGGGGCGGTAAGGCCTTCCAGTCGCGGTTTTTTAAGCTTGTTTTTATTGAAAAACTTTTGGGATGGACGCTTAGATAGCAGGGCCCGCAAAAGCAGGTTTATATTGTGGCGCAGAAGCGATCTTCCCGGTTGGCGCCGTTGCTTTTGAAAAGCTGTGCGTCAGGCGTTTTGTCATCCTGAACAAAGCGGATGTTTTTGATTCAGAAGCAGCAGATAAATTACTCGCATAGCTGATAGAATTGCCATGAGGAGGCGGCGGCGGAGATGGTTGGAAGAACCGTTTAAAGCCGCTTACAAGCTGATTGAGCTTGCCTGTAATGGGAAAGCCAAGTTCATGTTCGCCCGCTCTAAAAAGGCCCCAACCGATTGTTCCTGCCAGAACACCCAACGTGCCGTTTAATAGGATCGCGCTAAACACCGCTGGCGCAAGAAGCGTCCCGCCGGAAATAACTCCGATCGCAAGACTGGTAAGAATGAATGCGCCGCCAGCGCCAAGTAAAATGCCGGTCAGCAGGCTGCTGTGACCCGCCGCGGTTTTTGTGGCCAGCCCCGGAGGAACACCCAAGGCATTCAGAAGCCGCGGAATGGCGATCTTGCCTATATTAAAGCCAACCTGCGCTATTTGCTTAAGTATCATACCGAACCCCTTTACTTACCCAATCCCGAATCTATGTTAACCCAGATTGGTAAATTCTTGCTTAAGGGTAGCCATAAAATGGCATGGTCTGAATAACAGGGTTAAATAACTACAGTTTGGAGCAAACAGGTTCTGAAATTTCCTGATCCGGCCAGACGTNNCTCATGGCAATGGCCTTGCGGGAAATCTCGTTCGCCATGCTCGTGCGCAACGCATTGAGTTTATTCTCCGGGTTAGTCACGCCTTCGCTGCTGTAGTAACTTATGAGGTCTGACTCATATCCCGCTATGAGGTCTGCATTTTTTTCAGTGAACTGCTGGTATTTATCGTAGAGCTCCTGACCATCAGGCATCTTGATACAGGTGAGGCCAATGACCATCAGTTCGCTATGAATACGGATGCCTTGCTCCGCTTCCAGCTCCCGCGCGCTATAACATGCCTGAGCATGGCTGCTGCCGATGGCAGACAACAACAGGACAAAACATAACGTCGTTATAGATTTTTTCATGCCCGTTGAAGATGGCAGAGCTGATCCTGTTAATCAAGCAGATAGCTAACGAACATAGCGGACAGACATAGGGCTGCCCCTGAAATAGAGCTCTGGCACGCCATGATTAAACCGTATGCTCCAGGCATTGATAGCACTGGAACCTTGTGTGGATGACCAGTACATGCCCGCCATATCCGCAGCTCCGCTTGTCAGGTTAAATGTTCCGCTCAAGGCACCTTTTTTCTGGTTATCAAAGAGGACACGCAGCTCATCCTTGCTGGGGATGCGCCAGTCATCATGGCCAAGAGGGTTGTCCTTGTTAAACGCAGCCGTGTGTTCATCGGCCTGATCGAAATCCATCTTTGAACCTGTGTCTGCCGGCATGGCAAACATGCCTTTTCCTGTATCGGGGGACACGCCTGCATAGATACTGCCATCCGGCATGATATCGCCGATTTCCGGCGTGTCAGATTGAGTGCCCGCAACAGAAGCGGTGGTAGCTCCAGTTGCTGCTGCAGAAGAAGACGCGATGATCTTGCTGTGCTGCGCTTGCAGCTTGGCGATGGTCTCCGCACTCGGGGCTAGATTTTTTAGTTTTTCGCTCATAACTATTACCAGCTTAAAAATGTAATCAGGCTTTCGACCATAGCAGATTCTCCATAACTATATAATATTTTTTAAATATAAAAATCCCAAAGCGAATACGATTTACATAACATGTGACACATTGTTATACGCAGTCATGAAGTCCGTTATTTTATAAATTTTACGTAAAAGTTATAGACAAATGGGCATTAAATATGGTTAATATGGTGCGCGTAATTTTAGTTGAGAGGCGTAGACAGAATCAGAGAATCCAATGGGTAAGAAGCTCTTTATCAAAACTTGGGGCTGTCAGATGAACGTATATGACAGCAAAAAAATGGCAGATGTCCTGTCACCCCTGGGCTACGCCATGGTCGAGAAACCGGATGATGCTGACCTGATGATCCTCAACACCTGCCACATCCGCGAAAAAGCTACAGAAAAAGTATTCTCCGACCTTGGTCGTCTGCGTGAGCTCAAGGAAGAAAAAGCACAAAAAGGTGAGAAGGCGCTGATAGCCGTTGCAGGCTGCGTTGCACAGGCGGAGGGGGATGTCATCCTCAAGCGTGCTAAATATGTCGATATGATCTTCGGACCGCAGACCTACCATCAACTGCCCGAAATGATTTTAAAAGCAACCGGCGGTGAACGCGCTATCTATACCGACTTCCCCGTTGAATCAAAGTTCGATCATCTGCCTGAAGAATCCATCGCGCAAGGCCCTTCAGCATTCCTGTCGGTGCAGGAGGGTTGCGACAAGTTCT
>PLXM01000155.1 GCA_003153235.1 Rhodospirillales bacterium | reverse complement strand
GACCGCGGTGACGCGGGCGCCGGCATGCGCCAGCTGCGCGGTTTTGCCGCCGGGTGCCGCGCAGAGATCGATCACGGCTTTACCCGCGAGATCACCAAATAATTTTGCCGGCAAAGCCGCCGCCGCATTCTGAATCCACCATTCGCCTTCCGCGAAGCCCGGCATATCGGGGATAAATCCGCCGCTGGTTTTTCTAAGCGAGCCTGTCGGCAAAATCTCCGCCTCAAGCATTTCCGCCCATTTCTCCGGATTGCTTTTAACGGAGATATCCAGCGCAGCCTCGCCTAAATTGGCCGCCGCGATATCCAGCGCGGTTTCGACGCCGTAATCTTTCATCCACTGCGTCCACAGCCATTCCGGCGTATTGAATTTTCCAGCATCGCGATCCGTCATCTCAGGAAAGCCTTCACGCGTCAAACGGCGCATCACGGCATTGACCAGCGGCTTCTGGTGCGCAATGCCTTCCGCCTCCGCCAGTTCGACAGTCGTATTCACCGCCGCATGCTCGGGCGTCTTGAGAAAAACCAGCTGCGCGATACCAAGCCGGAAGATATTGATAAGGCTCGCGGGCTTCAGCGCGCTGAAAGGCTCGCGCAGCAAATGCTGGAGCACGGCATCCATCTGCCGCGCGTGTTTCAAAACAGTCGCCGTTAGCAGCCGCACAAAGGCGCGGTCACGCGATGACAGTTTTTCAAAACCGTCCGATCCAGCTATCGCCTCATCAAAGCTGCGCCTGCGGATAAAAATATCGTTCAGCAGCCCGAATGCCACCTGCCGCGCGGCAATGCCATCGCTGCTGCGATCATCCGGTCCGGCGGTTTCGGGGAGCAACGTCACTTTAATTTCTTTTTCCGGGTTTTCTTCTTCTTGAGGCTGGATTTGATCTCGTCCTCAAGCCCGCAGGACTGGTAAATAATGGCCGAATACAGGGCATAGACGAACTGGGGGTTAATTCCATATTTCTTGCCCAACGCCACGCGGCTGTTCCGCACCTCCTCGACCCTGTCGTGCAGGAATGAGGGAAGATCGTACTTCGTCTTGATTTTAGCCACTTTTCTGATGACGCCGAAGCGGGTGCCCAGCAATTTCAGAATCTGGCTGTCCAGTTTATCGAGCTGCTTCCGGTAGGGCTTCAGAAGCTTTTTTGCGCGCTGTTGATCGCTTTCTTTCATGATTTATCTCTGTTAATAATGGTGACCATAACAAGTTGTAGCATAAACCATGCGTTTTTTTAAAATAATAACGATCGTCGCCTTCTGCCTGCTGCTGGTCATACCGGCTGCCGAAGCGAAGGATTTCAATGCCGAAACCTTCACCCTGAAGAACGGTTTGCAGGTTGTGGTTATTCCCAATCACCGCGCGCCAGTCGTGACGCACATGGTCTGGTACAAGTTCGGCGCGGCGGACGAGCATGCCGGTAAAACCGGCATCGCGCACTTCGTGGAACACCTGATGTTCAAGGGAACACCGCATGTGCCCGAAGGACAATTCTCGATGATCGTCAAGAAGCTGGGCGGCAACGACAACGCCTTCACCACCCATGACTATACGGCTTTTTATCAGGATGTTTCCCGCCCGTCGCTCGAGCGCGTCATGGAGATGGAAGCCGACCGCATGAAAAACCTGACGCTGACTGACGATCAGGTTTCCTCCGAGCGCCAGGTCATCATCGAGGAGCGCCACCAGCGCATCGACGACAAACCGGATGCCAAATTCGAGGAACAGCTGATGAGCGCCCTCTTCGTCAACCATCCCTACGGCACACCGGCCATCGGCTGGCTGCACGAAATGGAAGGGCTAACGCGCGAAGATGCCATGACCACCTATAAAACATGGTATGCGCCGAATAACGCGATACTCGTCGTCTCCGGCGATATCACAGCGGCCGAACTCAAGCCGCTGGCAGAGAAATACTATGGCGATATACCCACGTCGGAAGTGCCTGAACGCAACCGCCCCCTGCCCGCGCCGATCATTGCCGAACACCGGATCACCTACAAAGACCCGCGCGTCGGCCTGCCGCTGGTGACAAAAGTCTATCGCGCCCCGCGCGGTAGCGATGCGCTTGAACTGCTGACGGATATTTTCGGCGGCTCCACGACATCGCGCCTGTATAAAGACCTGGTGATCGACCAGAAACTCGCCGTTAACGCAGGCGCTGATTATGATGCTATCAGCCTCAATGATACGGTCTTTAGCATTTACGCCAGCCCGACGCCGGGCACCACTGTTCCGCAACTCGAAGCCGCCCTTGACGCGGAAATAAAGAAGCTTGTCGCCAGCGGCGTTACGCCCGAAGAACTTAAAAGCGCGCAACATCGTAAGGTAGCCAGCCGGATCTATTATCTCGACAGCCTGCAAGGTCCCGCCATCCTCTTTGGCCGCGCCCTCGCCAGCGGTTTTGACATGGGTTATCTTGAGAACTGGACAGACCGCATCGGCAAACTGACCGTTGCAGAAGTAAATAAAGCCGCCAATGCCCTCTTCTCCGATGATAACCAGCCGGTCATCGGTCTGCTCCTGCCGCAGGACAAAGGCGGGACGCCCAGCGCACAAAGTAAAATGCCGCTTACTCCACCACCGGCATTCAACGGAGGGGAAAGATGATGAAACGCTTTATTCTCACCCTACTTATCATCATTGCCACGGCGCATCCCGCTTTTGCAGACAGCGCGAAAGTCCTTGATGTGCAGAAATTCAAGACACCTGCAGGCATCGAGGTCTGGCTGGTGCAGGATAAATCCGTACCCGTCATCTCCATGAGCTATTCGTTTGATGGCGGCCTTTCTTATGACCCCGAAGAGAAGCCGGGCGTCGGACGGCTCGTTTCTATCCTGCTGGATGAAGGTGCTGACCAGATGACCAGCCAGGACTTTCAGGCGCAGATGAGCGATAACGCCATCAGTCTGGAATTCGATGCCGGACGCGACGCTTTCTACGGACAACTCAAGACGCTCAAGGCCAACAAGGATATCGCCTTCCACCTGCTCAATCTGGCGCTGACCAAGCCGCGGTTTGACAGCGACGCCATCGAGCGCATGCGCAATGCCAATGTCTCCGAAATCAAAGATAACATGGGCGAACCCGGCTGGCTCGCTGCCCGCACCTTCAACGGCATGGTCTTTGAAGGCCATCCCTATGCCGTTCCCGGCTTCGGCACGCTCGACAGCATGTCGAAAATCACCCGCGATGATCTGTTGAGTTTTGTCCATGCCCAGTTCGCAAGGGACGTTCTCAAAGTCGCCATTGCCGGCGACATCAGCAAAGATGACGCGGCCAAGGCTGTTGATGGCATTTTCGCCGCCCTGCCCGCGCAGGCGGAAAAAACAGGAGAAGGCGAAGCCGCTTTGAAGTACAGCGGCAAGACAATCATGCTGCCACTGGATGCGCCGCAAACCTATATCACCGCCGGCGAAACCGGTATCAAACGCGATGACAAGGACTGGCAGGCCGCCACAATCATGAACTATATCCTTGGCGGCAGCGATTTTGATGCGCGACTGATGCGCGAGATCCGCAAGAAGCGCGGCCTGACCTATGGCATCTATTCCCAGCTCACCAGCATGAAACATACAGGCCTGCTGCAGGTCGAATTTTCAGCCAGCAACGAAAAGGTTGCCGAAGCTCTGCAGCTCCTCCGTCAGGAATGGACCAAAATGGCCAAGGACGGGGCTCTGGATCAGGAAGTGCAGGATGCAAAAGCTTACCTGACAGGCTCCCTGCCGCTGGAACTGACCTCGACCGACAGCATCTCCGAGACGCTGAATAGCCTGCAGCGCGACGGGCTTGATTATAATTATATCAACGAGCGCAATGCCGAGCTGAACGCCGTCACCGTCGCCGATATCAAGCGCGTCGCCGCCCGTCTGCTGAAAACTGAAAACCTGACAGTTGTCATGGTCGGCCAGCCGCAAGGCGTCACCGCCGACATCATGCTCGACCACCCGCCCGGCATGGCCGTGCCGCAGCAGAAGCCTTAGTTTTTGAAATAAACAGACTTTACAGCGGCGCGACGTTGACGTTGAAGTCGCGCGCGATCTGGTAAAGACCGCCTGCACTGCCCTGCCCCACCGCCTTGAAGCGCCAGCCCATGCCGACACGTTGAAGCTCGCCGAAAACAAAAGCGTTATCGCTCCCGGCGCTCTGCGTCAGGTCATGCCGCGCCAGCTCGGCTTTCGTATCCAGATTCAAAACCCGGATATAAGCATTTTTGACAAAGCCGAAATTCTGCTGCCGTTCCTCGGAATTGTGGATCGTCACCGTAAAAGCGACCTTCTCTATATCAAAGTGCAGCGCTTCCAGATCGATATCAATCGTCTCGCGATCTCCCTCGCCGCCGGTCAGGGTATCGCCATAGTGCCTGACAACGCCGCCATCCGTCTCAAGGTTGTTGTAAAAAACAAAATCCGCATCCTTCCGCACACGCCCGTCACGACCGAGCAGAAAACAGCTGCCGTCCAGATCAACGGGAAATCCCTGATCCATTTCTGGCGCTTCCCAACCGATGCAGACGCGGGCGCGGTGCAGCCCCGGATCAATGTCATGGAGGTTGACTTCCTGGCCCCTCAACATGCGGAGTAAATTGTTATCAGTCATATCACTTTACCGTTCTCTGTTTATATTTCCTGAGAACACGCAGGAGACCCTGCATATCCTCCGGCAGCTCGCTTTTCAGACTGATCCTAGTTTCGCTGATTGGGTGGATAAATTCAAGAGCAGCCGCGTGCAGCGCCTGCCGAGGAAAGTCCATCAAAGCCGCCGAAAGGGCCGGATCAGCCTTGTTCAGACGCAAAAATTTCTGTGCCGAGGAACGTCCATAAACCGGATCCCCCACCAGCCAGTGCTGTAAATGCGCCATATGGACGCGAATCTGGTGGGTTCTGCCTGTCTGCAGCCGGCATTCAACCAGCGATGCCGTCAGCCCGAAACTTTCCAGTTTTTTATAATCCGTAACGGCCGTTTTGCCGCCGGAGCCTAGAACCGCCATTTTCTTGCGGTTGGTCTTGCTGCGCCCGATCTGGGTCTCAACACGCCCCGAGGACGGAGACACATCCCCCCAGACAATCGCCTGGTAAACCCGCTTGAGGGTCCGGCTGGCCAGTTGTTCCGACAATCCTTTATGCGCCGCATCGTTTTTTGCGACAACCATCAGTCCCGACGTCTCTTTATCAAGACGGTGCACAATGCCGGGGCGCTTGACGCCGCCGATACCGGAAAGCTGGTCGCCACAATAGGCCAGCAGCGCATTCACCAGCGTTCCCTCATGGTTGCCCGCCGCCGGATGCACAACCATGTCTGGCGCCTTGTTGATCACAAGCAGATCCTTATCTTCATAGACGATATCCAGCTTTATTTTCTGGGGCTTCGGCGCAGCCTCAACGGCGGGCGGTATGGTGATGCAAAAAGTCTCGCCTTCCTTGACTTTATAGGAGCTGTCGTCAAACGGGCGGCCAGATAAGGCCACATGCCCTCCCGCGATCAGCGCCTGAAAGCGCGCGCGCGACAACTGCGGTGCATGAGACGCCAGCACCTTATCGAGCCGCTGCCCTTTGTCTTCCTTACCGGCAACGATTTTCAATGTTTCAATGGGGGAGTCAGGCACAATGTTCTAGTCAATGCCTTATAGCTTCTGCCCGGCGACAGCTTTCATCGCCGCATGACCTGTTTCTTGCCAGAAACTGGCGCCGGCATCACACAGGCGCTTTTTTGTGGTGCTATCGATCGAGAATGTCTTGATGCAGTTGCTCTTAAAATCCACATCCAGAACATGGACAGACATTTTCAACATACAGTGTACATCTTCAAGAT
>PLXM01000059.1 GCA_003153235.1 Rhodospirillales bacterium | reverse complement strand
ATTTCATCCATCATCACCTTGACGGCAAAATCACGGATCGGCGCGAGCCATTCACTCTCGGGCTTGCCGAGCCACTTCTTGCCGTCTTTCGCCACCAGCGCCTGCCCGACGTCCTTCATGTATTCGCCGGGATACAACCCCTCCGGAATATCACCGATATTCTCGCCCAGCGCCTCGCGGTATCTCAGGTGCGTGGTGCGCGCCAGCACATCGACCTGCGTGCCCGCATCGTTGAAATAATATTCGCGCGTAACATCGTAGCCCGCTTTTTCAAGCAGCGCCGCCAGCGTGTCGCCGATCACCGCGCCGCGGATGTGGCCCGCATGCATAGGCCCCGTCGGGTTGGCGGAGACATATTCGATATTCACTTTTTCGCCTGCACCCATCTTGCTGTCGCCGTAGTGGATGCCGGACTTCAGGATATCCAATACCACCGACGCCCACTCCGTATTGACCAGCCTGAAATTGACGAAGCCGGGCCCGGCGACGGATGCCTCGGCCACATTCTGCACTTCTTTCAGTTTTATAGTGAGTGCCTCGCCGAGCTGGCGTGGATTTTTTCCGGCAGGCTTGGCCAGCACCATCGNNTTGGTCGCCATATCGCCATGCGCGGCTTCGCGCGGCGGCTCGACCTTGACGCGTGTGAAATCAAGCCCTGCAGGCAATTCCCCCGCAACGACCATCGCTTCCAGCACCCGGCAGACTTCTTCCTTATAACGGGTAAAAATGTTCATCGGATAACCTGAGCTGTATCAAACAAATCCCTGTGCTCGAGGATCGCCATGCGATCGGTCATGCTGGCGATATAGTCGGCGACCGAGCGCGCGTGCCATGTCTGCCGGTCCCAGCCCTTGGGCGGATTTTCCACCTGCTTCAGTACCTCCGGCGGCAGGCAGCGGCGGTGCTCCATGAAGGCGCCGAAAAGATCCCGCACGATGCGGAATGTCTTGATGCGCTCGCGGCTGATGCGGTGATGGCGGTAGAAGTGCGCCCAGAGGAATTCGCGCAACGCGTGGTCGCGGCGTTTCATGGTTTCGGACATCACCACCGTCTGGCGGCTTGCATGGCGGATATCGTCGGCGCAGGTTGGTTTCAACGCGGCGATGCGCTGCTTGGTCTCTTCCAGCACATCGAGGATATATGTTCCCATCACATCGCGGATAACTTCCTGCTCGATCAGCTTTTCCTCCGTATCCGGAAATTCTTTGCGCTTGGCGCGGATAATATCGCGCACCCAGTCAACTTCCTCGAGATCCTTCAGCGTGAAAAGTCCCGCGGCAAGACCGTCATCAAGATCATGGCTGTTATAGGCGATATCGTCGGAGATGCCGGCGATCTGCGCCTCAATGCCGGCATAGGTGTCGAGCATCAAATCCATTTCATCCTTCAGCCAGTTCAGCGTGATGGGCAGCTTGACCTTCTTGTTCTTCTTGATCGCAGGACCGTTGTGCTTCAACAGGCCCTCAAGAGATTCCCATGACAGGTTCAGCCCGTCGAAGTGCGGATATTTCTTTTCCAGCAGCACGACGAGGCGCAGCGTCTGGTCGTTGTGGTCGAAATCGCCGTAAGGCTGCATGCATTCCTTCAGCGCGTCCTCGCCCACATGGGCAAAGGGCGGATGACCAAGGTCATGCGCCAGCGCGCAAGTCTCCGCCAGATCCTCATCGGCGTGCAGCAGCCGCGCCAGCGAACGCGCCACCTGCGCCACTTCGATACTGTGCGACAGGCGGGTGCGGTAATGGTCACCCTCGTGATAAACAAACACCTGCGTCTTGAATTTCAGGCGGCGGAAGGCGGTCGAGTGGATGACGCGGTCCCGGTCACGCTCGAAAGCGCCGCGGGTCTTGCTCGGCACTTCGGGGTATAAACGCCCCCGGCTGTCTTCCGGACGGGAGGCGTAAACCGCCAATCCGTCATCGGTCATAAACCCAGCGAGCACGTCCTCTTTCCGGAGCGACGCTGTTTTTGTTATAGATTTCAAGTTGTTAGCCTTGGATGTTTTTGGTTGCTTCAGTTTGCCGCGCGCGGACATGAGAACCTCTCAAAATATTCTTTATTTACAAGGATTTTAAAGCATATTATTGATCTTTCATAAAGGAAAAATTGGCCATGACGATGGATAGTAATATGACAATATCGGACAGCACCGCTTCGCGCATCGCTTCCATGCGTGAAAAACAAGGCAATCCGAACCTGATGCTGCGCGTCACCGTATTGGGCGGCGGGTGCTCTGGCTTTAAATATCAACTTGATTTTGATGACAAAAAAACCGCCGATGATGTCACCTTCCGCGGCGTTGTGGTCACCGATGAATCCTCCCTGCCCTTTCTGCAGGACGCGCTGATCGACTATGAAACAAGCCTGATGGGCTCGGCCTTCAAAATCAAAAACCCGAACGCCGCCTCATCCTGCGGCTGCGGCAAGTCGTTTTCCACCAAGATGTAATTGTTCCCGCTGCGGGACCCGATTTAACTCTGACTTTAAACCGGACTTGCCGTCACCGTTGAGGGTGCCGTTGTTTTACCAAAGGTATTTGTTCAATGCGGGTGCGCCTTCTACGCCCCGAGCGATTCCTTCAAAATCTGCTTCTTGATCGCTTTGATGCCCGCGGCTGTATTGAATGCCTTGTCGCGGGCAGAAGTCATGAATGGATTCTTCAATCCTGCTATGCGGACAACTATCTCGCTTTCGCGGATGGTGACTGCGCTGGCGGCGCGGCGCTCCCGCGTATAGCCCTTCGTGTCGTCCTCGGCGATCCGGCGGGCAAGGGAGCTGGCGTCCTTGATGCCCAGATTCATGCCGCCCTGAACACCAACGGGCGGGTAGGCGTGGGCCGCATCGCCGGCCAGAAAGATGTTGCCCTTTTGGTAATCCTTGGCATTGCGCACGCTGACGTCAAAGGCATTGTTGAAATGAAGTTGGTCGACGGTATACTTGCCGGAAATGCAGGCCATCGCGTCGTCTGTGTTGGCCACGGAGCGATAACGGCTGCCGCCCAGCGGAATAACAACCGCAAACTTTCCGCCCTTTCCAAGAAAATACTGTATTTCTTCCTGTGAATGCGGCCAGTCTTTGCTGTCAAATTCAGCCGCACTCCATTTATTGCGATAGCTATGCTCTTCGAGCTTGACGCCCATTTGCTGCCGCACCCTGCTGTTGACGCCATCCGCGCCAATGACGGCGTCAAAGACTTCGGCGTGCTGTTTGCCGTCTTTTTCTATGACAGCTTCTATCGTTCCATCCTTTTTATTCGTCAGGCTGACAAGGCGGGTATTGTACTGGACGTCGCCGCCCATTTCCTCGAACCTTTTTTGCATGATCTGTTCGGTGTGGTTCTGAGGCAGGCACAGCAGAAAATTGTATTTATGAGGCAGGGCACTGTAATCAAGAGTGATACTCTCCCCTTTGTCCAGCACGATCTCAGCATTTTTGATCTTGATGCCCTCGGCAATTAAAAGCGGCGTCACCCCNNGTGGGGGCAATCCCCTGCTTGGCGTCGATGACCTGAGGGAAAATCCCCCGCCGCGCCAGTTCAAATGCTGACGTCAAGCCCGTCGGGCCGGCACCGACTATTAGAACCTTTTGGGGATTCTTCAGCGAAGACATTGGCAAAAGCCTTTCTCATAAAGTAGTGGGCCATTCTATAGGATTTTATTTATTATGCAATATATTTCTGTAAGCAATTAATTTTACAGTAAAAAATGCTGCCTAATATAAAGGATCGAGCAGAATGATAGCCGTATGGTTACCGCCATTGACGATACCGCCGGTTTACCCTGACAGACAAAGATACCAATCAGAAAGGTTGTTAATCTGTCACGGTGAGGTGGACATGCGCGCCGCATACCAGCCTAGTTCGGAAACTCTAAATGTTACTGTTCCATTATTGCCGACATAGATCCCCGGGAACGTGGTGCTTACGTTATCCCAATAGGCGGAAATATAAAATTTATTGTTCGATTTTTCTCCTATATTTTTATCATAGGGGATTGTAACCGTTACCGGGGTGGCAAATCTTCCGGGAGCATTGGGGAGTTCGCTATGTATAAATTGTCCGCCGCCATGCGACGGAGATCTTGTTATAGAGATAACTTTTGAGGCAAGCCCATTGGCCTGCTTTGCCCAGGAGCCAGGTGGGGCGTCTGCGTAGCCAACTGTTACGGTGTCGCAGGAGGCTCCTCCCAAAGCCCCAATGGGGATTACAACGGAGGCCCCATTAATCGGGCTGCTCAAGTCAGCCACGGTGATAGTAGATCCATTGTCATCTTTGATAGTTTGGGAGGCAGCGACATGACCAATATCTTCGTTTTGAAGCGGCTCAAAGGGGGATAACATCTGGACAATATCTAGATGCCTGGTGTCTTGGGCCACATTAAATGCTGTCTCACAGCTGTTATTTTCCAGGCCTATGTTAGCTTTGTGCTTAATCAGGAGTCTGACGACATCTGCGTTACCATTCGCCGCTGCCGCCATAAGCGGCGTATCTCCTTTCTTGTCTTGTAAATTGATATTTGCTCCGCCATCCAATAGCAATTGGGCAACATCTGTACAGCCGTTTCCCAAAGCTTGATAAAGAGCTGTTTGCCCTGCTTCATCTTCTTCATTAATGTTATACGCATGTCTGGAGCTCAGAATTTTTTTTGTTTTCACGATATCACAGGCTTTAACGGCAGAAAAAAGCGGATTTCCGCTGGCGTGCTGCGTTTCTGTTTTGGTATTTGAAGTATCCTGTCCAGCTGCAGCCGTGCTTAAAGTATTTGTTGCAGGAATGTTTGGCGCAGGGGGTGTTTGGGTATAGCCGCTCTGTGCAGCCGTCATAAAAATGGCCATCGTTAATAATATACTTTGGAAGTATAATTTCATTGTTTTCTCTCCCTGATTCTAAAAAGCCCTGCCAGTATAGACGTTAATCCTTAAAAAAGGAAATGACACGGGTTGGCTGGCAGGATCCGTTGCGGGCAAAATAAAAAACGCGGCTCAAATGAGACCGCGCTTTTTATTTTAATCCGATTTATTTTAGTCTGACTTATTTTATCCGGCCCGCTGCGACACCTCTCGAGCATGGGTATATTTATCCAGAGATGGTCCCCGATCGTCAATATGTTTTTTTGAAAGAAAAAACCGAAACCGGATTTTCACCGGAAGATCAAAGATATATCCTGTAAAAATATTTCATTAAATCCCGTTTTTTGTTCCCGTGCGTTCCCTGAATCTGGAGAGGAAGATTGAGGGAATCATCAAGAGATCGTCAGATGAGCTTGAAGCTTTTGTGAATAGTCCGGCGTTATTTGATTGATCTAAGTTCCGTAGGAGATTTTTTTTGCAAAGAATTAAATAGCTTAATTGCATCTTGCCGATTAATGCCCTCCAATGTTGTTCCAAGGGTCACCTCAGTATTACCAATGACAGTGTAGTAGCTATACATATTAGTGTTTTTAATGTCTGCATAATATAAATCCGAGCCGTTAACCAATACTTAAGATACATAATCTGACTTACATTGAAGATGTTCGATATCGTTCACATCAGCTACCGTTTTAGTGTGCTTCCCCTCCTCCACCGAGTGACTTGAGCAACTGCGCGCTCGCCACCATCGGCTGCATTTTGAAGTTCACGGCAGCCCGTTGGTTGCTGAGTAAGGCGGCCTGCGCGGTAATCACGTTCAGGCAGGGGTCAAGTCCTGCTTTATAACGGGCACTAGCTTCGTCAAGGCTTCCCATTAGAAGGAAAACCAGACACCTGTAAACCAGGTGTTGTTGTTGGAAGCGTTGGTACCGGCACCGTTGTAATTGGTGCTGCCCCCGTCAAATTTATCGTAGGCTGTATACTGGACAAAGAACCGTGCATTCAGATTGGGATAGCCGAAAGATTTATCGGTGCCGAACGGTGTGGCATCGAGCTGCACAGTCCAGCCAGCGCTGTTCGGGCTATTCGTCACAGAATCCCCATTGCCGGTTGTCCCGTAAAGGACAGCATCCTGACTGCCCGTGATAGCGAAACGACTTAGGGTCACGCCATAGGTGTTCTTGTAGTAATAGGACGCACTGGCGTTATAGAAGTCAAGATTATCGCTTGGGTTCGTCGAGTTGCTCCCGGCATGTGACGCCGACAGGTTCTGGTGCTCATGCATGGCAGAGCCATAGAGCGATACGTTGTGCTGGCCGTCAGCAGAGTTGAACTGGTAAGTGGCATCCAGAGCCGCATCCATAATTTTATCCGTGCCTAAAGTGCGGACATCGCCGGGATAGCGCGTGGAATTCATGCCGTAGGTACCGACGGAAACATATTGCTGCCCGAAAGTATGCTGCAGCGCCAGTCTCCAGTAAGGATCAAGGCCGGTCAGGTGGTCGCTGGTCGAGACATCATGCTCGCCAACTGTGCTTTGAACCTTGTCCGGCAGGGAAGCGTAATCAGTGATTTCTGCATACAGAAGGTCATTCCACATGCCGTAAACACCCGCGCCGCCTACAGTTCCGCCGAGGCTGCCCATATAGGGGCCGGCCTGAGGGCTTGGAGCAAGCGCGCTGCCAACGAACGGGAACTTCCAGGCGGGGGTTGTTTGCCACAAATCCTGCACAGAAGGGTTATTGTTCACAGTCACGCCATAAACAAAATTCTTGCCGGCAAGCAAAGTGTTATTTGCGTAGCGGATATCCGTGTTATCCCACGCTGCCTGATCGGCAACGCCGTTATACGTTGCCTGTCCAAGCATTCCCACATGAGGGAATAGCTCTCCGGCATAAAACAGCGATATCTGGTCAACTTCAATATTATTATTATCCCTGAACCGTGCGGTGCTGCCGGTTTGCGCAACATTGTCTGCCGTATGTTCAAACCCTGTAAAAGCCATCGCGCTTATCTCCTGCAGCCTGCTTTTGACCTGGCCCAAAGTATACCCGTTCAGCTTGAAGTCCCGGCCAAAGGGGGTCAGCTGCGGACCAAAAGAGCCAACGTGACACATGGAACATTCCACGCCGGTCTGCCGTGCGAAGGCTGGAACTGCATTTGCGTCGGAGGGAAACAGCAGCAACGACGAAACAAAAGACGCCGTTACCAGAAAGAAAGCGGAATAAAAAGACCTCAGCCTCGACGAGCGCATGGGATTTCCTCTCTTGTAACAACGATTTAGGGATTTAACATCAGCAAGATATAGAAACCTGTATGCTGCTGTCAATTCCTAAAGAGCTGTTCTGCCTGTATTTTTTGATTAACAGCCCTTTCAGGAGACTATGGGCCGCTATCTTGCTCCGATGCTGCGGACGTCATTAATGGCGTCACAAAAGGACAAGGAATAAAAAGAATGCCTTTTTCAACAGCCTAAAATCTTTCAAATACATTTTGATTCGACCCTGTCGGGTTCAAAACGTTAAGATAGAAAAATTATAGAGGATGAATTTTTATTCTTATTAATCAGAAAAATGCTGCAGCAGTAATTCTCCCGGACCGCCGCCTTGATCAGAACACTCTCTGCCGCCATAGCTTGTGGGTGTTCCGTTGAAGTCCTGTACGATCGTACCGGGAATATCAAACGAGAAGCCGACAACACCAATGTTGCGGGCTTTTATATAATCCAGAAAATCTTTTGCAGTCTGGGCTAGTTCCTGAACACTCATACCGTCACACCATTGTTGCTGCTTTCCGGTTTTAGCGCTCCATTCACTCGCCAGCACAGCTTTTCCGCTTTGTTGTAGAAAACCAAATTTTTTGTCCCAATCATCTGCGTTTCTGCCGCCGCCTTTATTAAAGGGGTGAACGGCATAAACGACCTGATGAAGCGGGTCATTCAGCTCGGGAACGCCGTGAAAGTTTGTGGAGCCATTAAGCGCATCAACAATAATGACATTTTTTGAGCCGCCCGAGCGCACAAGGTCGATCAGTTGCTGCATGCCAATAAAGGTATCGCCATGCCCGTTGGGATCAGCGCCTCCGTTCTTCCACAGTTCCCAATAATCGGGACTGGGGTGCAGAGAAGGCTCGTTGTATAATTCAAGCATGATGCCGCGATCGCTGCCAAACATACTGAGAAGAGTCTTAAGCACTCTCACGGTTGCGTCAGTAGGCAGTTGATGCTGACGCTCTTCGCCGGTGGACTTTTCATCCTGAATTGAGACGATCACCGCAAACCCCATTGATCTTGCCAGTTTTACGCCTTGCGCTACGGCATTCACGCGTTGCTGAGAAAAGCCAGGGCTTAGCGGGTCCATTGCAGGCTGCCCGATCTGGAAGCGGATCGTATTAGCATGCCATGTTTTAGCCGCCTGAAGCTGCTTTGATCCAAAATTATCCAGTGCCTTGCTATAGCGGTTGTTGGCGCTTTCCGATCCGACGAAGGCAACGATCTGCAGTCCACGTACTAGAAACGGCTGTCCGTTCTGCGTCAACTGAGTTCCGCTGACCTGTATATTGTCGACAGCCCCCTGCGCTTGAGCTGGCTTGGTATTCAAGAAAGCCATTAATGACAGGAATAGTAAAATTAAAAATATCTTCATACCTTTGTACCCATTATTGAAGATCAGAGAAATTCCTTTTAGTTTACGCCGTATACTTTACGTTGTCAGATAAATTTGGACAAAGGGCGTAAAAAATAAGGCGGTATTCCCGCTCCCTTGGGTTGATGTTAAGCCGCTCTTCTTTCGAATCTTAATGCCAGCCTTGTTTCAAACGGCGGCCATGACACAACGACGTGCAGCGCAGGCAGTACCATCGCTATGGGTGATGCCTTTAATTCCGTTGCAGGACGGGGTAGAGCGGGCTACATGGAACAACTACAAGAAGCCAATCCTTGCGGACTGCCAACGGGATTCGTAAAAAGAGGGGGTGGACCTGCCACAGTATGCTGCGTTATCGTGCCCCCGACATAAAGGCCACCTGTGCTGGCATTAACTGTTCGCTGACACAACGCATTGCACGCATTGACGCACCAGGAAGAGAAGGCATTTGCGTTAGAAGTATTCGGGCGACGTGTATCATGTATACCGTTTAAATCCGTTTCTCCAGGGTAGGCTGTAGGCGTTGGGAAATCGTCTTCCTGACAGTTAGCCTCAAGAGGTGTTAGAGTGGCGTTGATCCCATTCACTCCAACCACTCCGTTCGAGTACATGCACGAAAAGGTCGCTCCATCAAGTGAAGTCAGGACAGAACCAATGCCCGTACAATTCGGTATTGTGGGCACAGGCGCACAAACCGCCGCACCCGTCGGGCCTATTGATGCTATATAATTGCCTACCCCGCAATTGACCGGCGCTACGCCAAAGCCACATATAGGTGTCCCATTCGCTGCCGTTCCTGTTATGACCTGATTCGGGGCGCAGACTGGTGACGGTATTCCGGGAGTAGTGCATGTCACAACGCCGTCATTATCAATACTTTGTATTACAGTGAGATTTGGGTTACCGCCAGGCGGCGGGCATACGGCATTTTTATAGTTATTCACGCACTGAAAACTTCCCCCTATGAAGGTAATGGCCTGATCAGACTGACATATGGGGAGTGCTGTTTTACTTGCGGCTGTTTTATATGAAATAACATCCTGAGAGCCCGCAGCAAAAGCTGGCGTGCCTATCAAACTCAGAACTGCCAAACTCAGAGCTGCTATAAAATAAAGAGAAAAAATTTTCATGTGGCCCCTCCCGGCAAAAAATATTTATCCATCAGCATATCCCCAGTCTGCAAGACTTTCTTTTAATCTATCTACTGCAAAGGCAGGTCCCGTTACCACCGGACGAGTCTACCATCGTTCCTCCATTGAAGTTCAAAGTGCGGATGCAGTAAAGATCGCAGGCAGATATACACTCCGCATTAAACAATCCAACGCCGGGTGGAACGCCGGGGCCGAAGGGGAAGACCTCGGCGGTACCGACAATACAATCACTATTGTTGGCAAAGAGTTGCGCTGCAGAGAGAGTAATAAGCTGACTGAGAGACTGGCAGTTAATATTTGCGCCATTCCCGGTTAAACCCATATTTGGCGGACAAGCCGGTGGAGGTACTATAGCGGCTCCGCATATGGGGGTGCCAGCGGCCGTGTAGCCTTGTAATGTTCCGCCGACACAAAAAATGGCAGGGGTCGCGGGTGCACATGTTGTCGGCGCATTAGCGAAAGTTTGAGTGACGACTTGACCGGGAAGACAGCTCGAGGGAAAATTTACGGGCTGTATGCACGTCTGATGTACTACGCCGTTGGGATCGGTAACCGACCCTATAACCTTCGGAGGAACGCAAGGGACAGGCGGCTCGTTCGTCACACAGGAATAGGACCCGCCGGTTGCAGGCGGTGGATTTGCCGTATAGGTCAATACTTGATTTGTCAGGCAGGTTGGTACAAGCGGATTTATGGCGGTGCTATATGTTGTCGTATCCTCGAAATGCGTGGGGCCTATAGCAAAAGCTGTTGTCGACAACAAGCTCATAACCACCGTCAAATAAAGCAACAACTTTTTCATGTGGCCTCTCTTGCTATAAAATATATACTCATTTTTTATCACCTTATTTTTAGTATATTGTTATATTTAAGCCCGATAAGCGGCTATCGTTTTATCTCCTGCAAATACAAGCCGCTACGTTAGCACCAGGATTGGAGGCGACGAGCATTCCGCCTATAAATCCCACCTGTGCTGCACAATAGTCGTTGCAGCCTCTGATGCAGTTGGAATTGAACACATTGAAACCGTCCGCCAGATTGTACTGGATATTGCCAGCTGTGCAGCCATGCCCCAGACGAGGAATGGGGACGCTCGGAAACATTTTACTTGGAAACACACAAGTATAATGAACTCCATCTGGCGATGTTAATACCCCGCCATCAGGAGGAAAAGCAGCGGGGGAACAATCGGGCGGCAGGACAGAGCCCGGAGCGGAAGTGCTGGGGTTCGCACCGGTTACGGGCGTTCCTGGAGGACATGCAACAGGCGCGATTGTGGGAGCGCATACAACATTCCCGCTGGCATCGAGGGTCACGGCGCTCCCTGATGGGCAATGTTGACTTGGCTGGATTAATTGTAAGCAATTCTGTGTGCCATTATTACTAATGCTACTCAGCACATAAGGAGGGATGCATGTTTGCGCTGGAAAATTATCCACACAGGAATAAGTCGTGCCATTATAAGATAGTACCATGTTGGGATGCTGCGGGGTCGGGCTGCAATTTGGTACGTTCTGTACATCAACCCCCTTTTGCAGCGAAACGATATCATTTGATTTAAGTGCCCACGCCAAAACCGGTGCAAAAAAGATACCCGCAACGCTTGCAGCAATAATTGCAAAAATCGTATATTTTTTCATGGTTTATCCCCCGATCCCCACTCTTCTTCATTATACCATTATGGCAAGAAAGTCGCAACTTTTAGCTAAATTGAACCTTTAGTTTGCACTATAAGCGTCACCATTCAAGCCCTCATAAAATTGCGCAGGACTGCCAGCCCACCATATCTGGCAATTATGGTAGGCAAAAGTAGCCCCTCCTGGACAAATCTGATGCCGCACACCATTAAGGTTATACGAGCCAAAACCATCTTTTCCGGGGCTAACTAACACATAAAGTGCCAGTGCATTTTTCTGGTCATAGGTCCCTGTAATAGTATCCGGATCAGTTAGATTTGGCGGGTGTAGAGGTGTAATGTCTGGGTCCCAAATTTCTATTGATCCGGGACAGTTTGCCAAGCAGGAGCTACCTGCGGCGATAGCTGTACTATATGGCGTCATGACAGCAGTATATGAAGCAGCTGTGGTTAGCTGCTTTGTTACTGCATACCAGAACAGATTTCCGCTAGGCTCAGCCATATATTCATTTGCCAGACCCAAGTCTTTTACCGGTACTGCTCCAATCAGTACTGGGGGACCCAGACCGCCTGAGGGGTTTGTATTTCCTCCACCAAGTGCAGCTACATAGCCATTGACCGATTTTACGCCGGCGGTTGCGCAGTTGCCTCTCCCGTAGTTTGCGGTGGCTGGCGCAGCTGTCGGATCCGCAGGACAGGGCAAATGACCAATACCATTGGTATTAAAATAGTTTTTAATGGCCTGTTGAACGACGTCCATGCGTTCCTTGGTGGCATTTATATAATTCTGCCGTTCATATATGCCGTATTGGCTCGCTGCAGCTCCAAACATTAAGCCGAGAATGAGTACAAGAATAGCCATCTGAATGAGAGTAAAGCCCCGCAATGAAGCTCCGTTCTGATGTTGTAAATGCATAAAAGATTTGATTACTGACTTACATCTTTTCTTCACATCACTCTCCATAGGGAATCTTGTAATAGGTTCCACCTAGTGCTCCGCCATTGGTACCGGAACAGTTTTCCTGGACCTGTGCACTCCCAACAGTGCATGCATGCAACACGCCTTGTGTCGTGTATCCTCCCACATTACCCTGCCCGGGGCTTATTATAATATATTGGGCTGCACCCTGCGGATTAATGATGCTGCTACCAGCCATGTTCTGTATATCAATGGCTCCACGCGACACATCAGGATAGCTGTAAGCATAAGGGTTGGTATCGGTAGCGGGAATTAATACATCTGTAACACCAAGACTAAATTGGAATATTGGAGGATCTGGCGAGATAAGCGTGCTTGGTTGAGGGGGCAGATTAGCTAACTCCTCTGAAACTGCATAGATAAAAAGATTGCCTGAAGGTTCGGCGATATAATCATTCCCCAGCCCAAGATCTTTTACAGGCACGGCACCTTGCCTTATCCATCCTGCGGATGGCAAAGGAGTAACATCATTGACGAAATTACTACCCGCCGTAAGGACTGCCGTCCTTGCAGCTGAAGCCTGAAGTCTCTTTATGCCGCCACCCAGCTGCAGTCCGTGCGCTGCAATAGTCCCGTCACCTCCAAACGCTGATGCTGTGGGAGCCGGACAAGGATAATCATAGAATTTTCGGAAGTATGGCGCTGGCGGCGCGCCTTGGGCAGCTATAGAAGGATAGGCAAGGGCTACCCCAAAATTTGGATTGCCCATGGCCAGGCTGGGGTCAGCTGGGCAAGGCAAAAGGTGGTAGGGATTTATGATGTTATTATTCACATAGTTTTGAATTGCCTGGTTGATCGTATCTATACGGCTTTGAACTATCTTAACATATGTAGCTTTTTCATACTGGCTGTATATATCCATTATACCAATAAGCACGATGCCAACAATGAGAGTATAAACACTCATTTCAAGAACAGTGAAACCGCGACAAAGGCTTCCACACTGATGATGTTTTGTATTGTTTTTTTTCATTTTAGTTCTTGCCACAAATTGATCTCCGTAAGGATTAAAATCCATAGGGAACACTATAAAAAAATCCCGGTGCAACTGTACAGTTTTGTATATCATAAATGCTGCCGGGTGCACCGCATGGTTTAGGCTTGCCCTCTAATGAATAAGCGCCTATGCCAGACTGCCCGGGGCTGATCACAACATAAATCGCCGAGCCTGCCGGCTGCAAGAGGCTGTTACCACCCTGGTCTTTGACCTCAATTGCGCCTAAGCTGATATCCACAGACCCCGGAGAGCCCGGTATCGTTATTTGATAACTTATTGAAGTCGCGTTATTACCTGCACTAATAAACGGGGTTGTCGTTGTCAGCGTTGTTGCGCTTCCGACGGGTGTTACTATGGGATAAACTCCGGGTATGGGGTTTATCCCGGGCGTTACGCCAAGGCCGGAAAAAATCTCCAGAGTGCTTCCTGCTACAATGGGAGGAACATTTGTACTAAAATGTTGTGCGGCGTCTACTAATGTACTTGGGCCTAATGATATTGATGCGCCGGTATTTCCGGTTATTTGAGAGCCTCCAGTATACGTTGACCAGTTCGCCAGATTTTGCGTTACCGCGTATATAAAAAGGTTGCCAGAAGGCTCGGCGATATAGGAGTCATCCAGATTTAAATCGCGCACAGGGACAGCCCCCCATATTATATTACCAAATCCGGCACGACCTGCGGTGGAGGGTAATCCTGACCCGTCCGCTGGACCGCACTTGTTGCTCCCGCCAGTAACCGTCCGTCCGTATGAGGCGCTGGTTGAAAGCTGTGTCGGGTCAGCAGGACAAGGGAGCATGTGATCTGGATTTCTTATATTATCAGTGACATACGCTTGTATAGCCAGATTAATTGCATCTATGCGTTGTGCAGTCGTAGTTACGTATAGATCTTTCTTATAAGTACCGTACAATTGTGCTGCAACCGCCAGAATGATGCCTGCAATCGTAACGACCGCAGCCAGTTCGAGCAGTGTAAAGCCTGCAGGCAAGGCTTTACACTCAATCTCAAATTTCCTGCAGCACTTACATGCTATAGTTTTTTTTTTACACGCCACTCTTCGCTTATATCAGCCATAGTAATATTACACCCCTCCCCATTAACCTTTTTCCCAA
>PLXM01000174.1 GCA_003153235.1 Rhodospirillales bacterium | reverse complement strand
ATGTTTCAACAGCTGTGTAGCTGCCGTCGATGCCATATTTCCTGAGCCAGAAGCCATGCAGCTTCGGCGACAGGGAATGGGAGATGGGAGATCCCATGACGCAGGCGCTTATGCCCATTTATGGTCTTTCATCTTTTCGCGGTGATGCTCGAGCAACGTCAGAATCTCTGCCGCCGTCTCCTCGACCGAGCGGCGCGTGACATCAATCACCGGCCAGCCCTGCTGGGTATAGAACCGCCGCGCCTCCTTGGTCTCGTCCTGCACTTTTTCAGGGTCGAGATAGTCCGTTTCCCTGTGTTGTCCCAGATGCTTCAGGCGGTTGCGGCGCACCTCGATCAATCTCTCCGGCGTTGCAACCAGCGCCACAAATAAAGGTTTTTTTAAATCCAATACTTTTTCAGGAAACGGAATACCCGGCACATAGGGAACATTAGCCGCCTTGACGCCGCGGTGCGCGAGATAAACGCAGGTCGGTGTTTTGGACGTGCGCGATACCCCTACCATGATGACATCCGCCTTGCTTAAGTCATGGTCGTTCTTCTGCCCGTCATCGTGATGCAGCGCGTAATCGACAGCGTCCATGCGCGCAAAATATTCCTCATTCAATTTATGCTGCAGACCGGGTTTCGCCAGCCCCCGCTTGTGGAACGTATTGCTCATCAGCTCCATGACAGGCTGCATGACCGACAGCGCGGGAATGGCCGCCGCGCGGCAATATTTTTCGAGTGACTGGATCAGCGATACATCCACCAGCGTATAAAGTACAAGCCCGGGGTGCTGGTTAACCGCCTCCAGCGTCTTCTGCATCTGCTTCTGCGTGCGTACCAGAGGCCAGAAATGCTGCTCGGTCTCGACATTCTCGAACTGCGATAGACACGCGTTGGCAAGGCTGGAAAGCGTGCCGCCGGTGGAATCCGATATCAGGTGAACATGAAACACTGTCATGTCCAAATTCTAGCGGATTCTTGTCGTAATGCCCACAAAAACACGCGTATGAAAACGGTTTGCATAAATGTTTTCAGATGTTATAAGCTTTTGTATGCCACACGAACACCATCATGATCACGACCATCATCACCATCACACCCCGCAGGATTTCGGCCGGGCCTTTCTGATTGGAATCGTGCTGAACGCCACTTTCGTTATCGCCGAAATATTCTGGGGGCTGAAAGCCAACTCCCTCGCCCTGCTGGCAGATGCGGGGCACAACATCAGCGACGTTCTCGGACTTGCGCTGGCATGGGGGGCAACAATTCTGGGCCGCTTCCAGCCTTCGGGACGCTTCACTTACGGCCTGCGCGGATCGTCTATCATGGCTTCGACAGCAAACGCTGTCATCCTGTTGCTGGTGGTAGGCGGCATCGGCTGGGAATCTCTTCTGCGCCTGTTCAGTCCGGAGCCCGCCGCCGGCATGACAATGATAGCAGTCGCGGCTCTTGGCGTTGTCATCAATGGCGCAAGCGCTTTTCTCTTCATGACAGGGAACAAAGGCGATTTAAACGTGCGCGGCGCGTATCTGCATATGCTGGGCGATGCAGCAATATCCTTCGGCGTTGTTATTTCCGGCGCCATCATCCTCTATACACGCTGGCTCTGGCTTGATCCGCTGGTCAGCCTTGTCATTTCTATCCTGATTGTTGCCGGCACATGGGGCCTGCTGAAAGAGTCCTTAAGCCTGTCGCTGCAAGCCGTGCCGAAATCCATCGATGCCGCCAAAGTCAAAACATGGCTTGGCGGATTGCCGGGCGTAAAAGAAGTGCACGACCTTCATATCTGGGCGATGAGCACGACGGAAGTCGCTTGCTCCGTACATCTTGTCATGTCCTCAGGGCATCCCGGTGACAATTTCATCAAGGAAATTGCACACGAACTGGAACATGATTTCAGTATCAATCACTCCACTATCCAGATCGAGATCGGTGACAGCGGGGCGCAATGCCCGTTAGCATCCGATCACGTCGTTTAAGACGCAACAACCTCACCAGAAACTGTAAGAATAGCGCGCAAACCTGGATGATTATCCTCCAGCAGCAGCGTACCGTGATGCAGCCCCGCCACGGCATTGACGAGGCTTAATCCCAATCCTGTACCGGGCGTGTTGCGGCTCTCGTCAACACGGAAGAACCGCTCCTTGGCTTTATCAAGGAATTGTGCCGGAATGCCGGGACCATTGTCGGCAATTGCGATGATAATGCGGTCGCCCTCCTGCCGGAGCGAGACGTTGATCTTTCCGTCTTCCGGCGTGTATTTGACGGCATTGTCCAACAGATTGACAACAGCCTGCGTGACCAACTGCTTGTCGCCCGTCAGCCGCACCGGCTGGGTCGGGATTTCCGAGGTGAGTTGCAAAGATCTTTTCTCCAGCAGCGATGCATAAAACTCTATCACATCCTCGACCGTCTCAGTGACGTCAAACGGCGCGAACAGCTCGGTGCCGGAACGCGATTCAGCCTTGGCGATACTGAGGATGTCATCGAACATTTCAACGATGCCATCCACACGCTTCACCGCATCGCGGATCTTCTCCCGCGTCTTTTTGGGCAGGTCAGGATCATCGGTCAGGGCGCGCAGCTCCAGCCGGTGGCGCGAAAGCGGCGTACGCATATCGTGCGCCAGCGCATTTGTTGAATCCTTGACAGTCCCCAGCAGCGCCGCAATCCAGTCGAGCATGCCATTGATGTTAGCGCTGAGCTTGTCAAACTGGTCGTTGGCGCCGCTGACCGGTACGCGGTACTGGAGCTGCCCGTGCATGACCCGCTCCGCCGCGCGGTTGATGCGCTGCAGGTAGAGGTTGATCAGCCAGACAACCATCACACTGATGACGAACGACATGAACAGCGACAGGAGGACGTTGCTGATGGCGACGCGCAGCAGCGTGTCGCGCAGCAGGTCCACACGCTGCAGGTCATAACCGATCAGCAGGGTGTAGGTCTTGTGCTTATAGGGCGTGATCTTGACCAGCAAGTGGACGGACTTGTTATTCCCCTCCGGAATATAAATTTCCTGCCATGTGGCTTTGGGATCGACATCCGCAGGCCATGTTTCAAGGTTGCCGGTCAGGCTCTTGCCGTCGCGGAACGACAGGTAAAGGTGCTTATCCTGTGTATCCTCGATAATGGCATGGACGAGATACTTGGCGCCCGCCGCGCCGTATTTTTCGATCTCCTGGTCAATATCGGAGGCGTGCGCGTTGATCAGTTCGCGGATATCTTCATAAGAGGTTGAGAGAGATTGGTAATAGGCCTGCACCCGCAGCACGATCAGCGTCGTGCACAATGCGATGAAGAAGATAAGCCCCACCCTGAAGGAGAAGGAGCGGAGGTTATTTTTAATCCTGCTTAGCACTGATCTTGTACCCTGCGCCGCGCACTGTGTGTATCAGCTGCTTTTTGAAATCCTTATCGACTTTCTGCCTGAGCTTGCTCATTTGCGCGTCGATCAGGTTAGTATTCGGGCTGAAGTGGAAATCCCACACGCCCTCCAGCAGCATGGTGCGCGTCACCACCTGGTCAGGGCGGCGCATCAGGAATTCCAGCAGGCGGAATTCCTTGTTCTGCAGGTCAATATTTGTACTCGCGCGGCGCACTTCGCGCGTCAGCAGGTTCATCTCGAGATCGTCAAGCTTGAGAACGGTCTGTTCTGTCTGCTCGTTGCTGCCGCGGCGTACAAGCGCCTCGATGCGCGCCATCAGCTCGCCGAATTCGAAGGGTTTGGTCAGATAATCATCCCCGCCGGACTTCAGTCCCTTGATGCGTTCCTCAACCTTGGCAAGAGAGCTTAAAATCAGCACCGGTGTTTTGTTGTTGGAGGCGCGCAGGGCCTGAATGATGGCAAGGCCATCGAGTTTCGGCACCATCCGGTCGACGATCATGACATCGTATTTTTCTTCCGTGGCGAGGAACAGACCGTCCATACCGTCTTTGGCATGATCAATCGTATGCCCCGCCTGCTTCAGCCCGCTGATAATAAACTGGGCATGACTTTCATCATCTTCGATCAGCAGCATCTTCATTTCTTGTTCTTCCTTTCCTCACGGCGTCTCGCGGCTTCAACAGCATAGGTGCCTGTGCCTTTATGCAAGACAACATCCCCGTCGATAAGATGGCCGGGTTCATATGGGGGCTTGCCTTTGATCTCCGCATAAAGGGGATCAAAGTCCACCAATGTATCGTCGAAGAGTTGTTTGAAACTGTCGATAACAAAATAGTTGTCCTGAAAATCATCGATGCGGTAGTGCGTCTGCAGCATTCTCTTCAAATTAAATTTGATGCGGTGCGGAGACGGACTCTCGACACTAAAAACAGATTCAACCGGTGAGGACAGAATCCCCGCACCATAAATGCGCAGGCCCTGTGGCTCCTGAATAAGTCCGAACTCGACCGTGTACCAGTAAAGCCGTGCCAGATTGTCGATCGTGCCAAGCTTGGCCGCTTTTAATCCACCCTTGCCGTAGGCCTCCATGTAATCACCAAAAACAGGGTCAGCCAGAATCGGCACGTGACCGAAAAGATCGTGGAACACATCCGGTTCCTGAATATAATCCATCTGTTCGCGCGTGCGCATGAAATTGCCCGCAGGGAAACGCCTGTTGGCGAGAAGCTCGAAGAACGGCTCGTCGGGGATCAGCCCCGGCACCGGCACAACCTGCCAGCCGGAACGCTTCATGAGAATTTCATTCACATCCGCGAAATCCGGTATTTTGTCCTGACTGATGCCGAGCGTGGAGAGCGAGTCCATGAACAGGCTGATGGCGCGTTTCGGCAATATATCCAGCTGGCGCTTGTAGAGCACGCGCCAGATATCATGCTCCTCGGGTGTGAATACTTTTTGTGGCACGGTAAAAAAGTCGAGATTGCCAAGGCTCCATCCATCCGCCGGGGTGTAATGGTAGGCAGAGCCAATGCCCTTGTCTTCGGCAGAGCCGAGGCCTTTATCCATTTGATGCGTGTCCTTTCAGGAAGGGGGCGCGGTGATCCTCGGGCGTATCCGGCTGATGTTCGGGTGACGCATCGAGGAATGTTTTCAGTTTCAGGCAGTTATGCTCAATAGACGAAATGATCGGCCACGTATCCATAGAGAGTTCATAGCGCCGCGCATTATACACCTGCGGCACAAGGCACATATCCGCCATGGTGATCTGGTCGCCGCAGCAATAAGAACCAGTGCGGAACGGGCTGCGGTTGAGCAGCTTTTCCATTGCATCGAACCCCTGCCGGATCCATTTGTGGTACCAGGCCGTTTTCTGCTCCTGCGAAATGCGGAACTCGTCCATCAAATGCGTCAGCACTTTCAGGTTGTTGAGCGGGTGTATATCCGCAACGCTGATCAGCGACAGCTGGCGGACATACGCGCGCTGCTCGAGGTCTTTGGGCAGAAGAGGCGGCTGCGGATATTTTTCCTCGAGATATTCCATGATGGCCATGGATTGCGTCAGGCTAAAAGGCCCGTCAATTAATGTCGGCACCTGCTCCTGCGGGTTCAGCGCTTTGTATTCAGGCGTGTGCTGCTCCCCGCCGTTTTTGAGCAGATGGATACCATGATAATTGTAGCCGAGACCCTTGTGATTGAGCGCAATACGGACGCGGTAGGAAGACGACGACCTGTAATAACTGTAAAGCTGCATCATAGTCTGTTCTCAAGCCTGCTGTTCATGGCTAATTCTATACTGACCCGTCCGCTTTAAAATGATTTTTTAGCGTTGACGTTGCCATAAAACCACTATAGGTTTGAAGTGTACCGGTTAATGGCTATCCAGAATAAAGGTTTTGCAATGAGATGGTTCCACAAAAGTGAAGAAGAGAAGCTCAAGAAGAAGCAGGAGAAGCTGCGCACCGATTTCCTGACAGCCTGCCAGCGCGGCACGGCGGCGGACGTCGAGAAGATGCTTGCCACAGGTATTGATGTCAATACGACGACCGGCACGGGCACATCGGGACTTTTCTACGCCGTCACGAACGGCAACCTTGAAGCGGTTAAAACGCTGCTGGATCACGGTGCCAACCCTAACGCACGGGTGGCGGGTGTGAACGGCAGTTTCAGCGGCATGGGGACAACACCGCTGCTGATCGCCGCACAAAGGAACTACACCGCCATCGCGGAACTCCTGCTGGAGCACAAGGCAAACGTACAGGTCAGCGACAGCTTCGGCCTGACAGCGCTGCATTATGCCGCCAAGCGCAACAACTTTGGCCTCGCGCGGGAACTGATGGGCAAGGACGCGGACGCAACGGCAAAGGATAAATGGGGCCATACGCCGGAATACTACGCGCAGATGAACCGCAATGATCTTCTTGCCGACGCACTACGCTACAAAGCCGCGCGCCAGAAGAACAAGCCGCCGAAGTATAAGATCTGATGCAAAAAAGGCCGCCCCTTGCGGAGCGGCCTCCTTTGAGGGCCGCAAATATTTAAGCCACTTTTTTACCAGTGATTGTTTTCGCGCCGGATGACGTGATGTCGATCTTGCGCGGTTTCATCTGCTCCGGTATCTCGCGGACAAGCTCGACGGTCAGCAGACCGTTCTCAAGCGATGCGCCGGTGACACGGATATGATCCGCCAGCTGGAAGCGGCGCTCGAACGCACGCTCGGCAATGCCGCGGTGCAGGTAAACGGCACCTTCCGGCACTGCACCGCCGGCTGTCTTGCCGGAGACGATCAGCTGATTTTCCTTGGCGGTGATGTCGAGATCATCCTGCGAAAAACCCGCAACCGCCATGCTGATGCGGTAATTGTCCTCATCCAGCTTGACGATGTTGTAGGGCGGGTAAGCCGAGCCCGCATCGGCAAGCGTGTTCGCCTCGAGTAATCTCGAGAGTCTGTCAAAGCCGACTGTTGAACGGAAAAGGGGTGAAAAGTCTAATGCGTTAGTCATGATATCCTCCTTTGAAGCAATATCAGTCTTAAGGTTATACGGTTCGCCAAAACGGGCCGAACGCGGGACCGGGAATTTTGACGCCCCGACCTCCGGGCACGTCAACCGATCCATACTTACATTTTAAAATTTACAGCCTTTTGTGTCAAGAAGACGCAAAAAAAACGCCTTATTCCAAGGGGAAAAGGCGTTTTTTTAGTATGCGAATCTGTAATCTGATTCTAGATTTTTCCGGGCTTCGTTCCGCCCTTGCCTGTGCCTGGCTTTTTCTTGGCGGCTGGTTTGCTTGCAGTTGATTTGTTTGAATTAGCTTCATTCTTTTTCTCGACGTATTTGTCGATCAGCTTCTTGGTGACAACACCTTCAATGACCGCCCCCGCGACAACCGGAACAACCGCACCGCCGAAAACAAGTGCAACACCGGCACCGAAAGCGCCCGTCACTAAAATCTCCTTGGTTGACTTCGGCTGGGTTGCTTTTTCAACAGCCTTGGTGACAAAACCGGGGAGCCTTTCATCGGTCGTGATCTTGACGGCCTTTTCCATGGACTTGTCGACGAGGTTGCCCGTCTTGTCCACAACGCCGTCGAGCGTTTCTTTAGGATTCATCTGTGAGGTTTTTTCTACTGTCTTGTTCCAGGCGCTTTTGAAATTCATTTTGATCATCCTTTAGTGTTTGAGTTGCAGGTAAAAATCCTTATTGTCAGAAATAATGAAGAATAAAAAAGTTAAGTCAAATAAAATTTGTCGTATTCAAAAAATAAAAACATTTGGTTTAGTATAGGGAAAATTATATTTTTCCTAATGGCGGTTTTATCAATTTTATTTTCTATATTAAAAATGTATTTTCAGAATAGTCTAAAGCTTTTGGTATGCTGAAGATATCTTTTATAGAAGCAGCCAGTTTGTCTGACCCGGAGAATCATATTCCATACGAATAGCAATCATGCCTATGGCCAAAAAAAATGCGGCCAGAAAATCTGCCCGCATTTTTTATTAATAAACATTTCCGGTATAGCCGAAGCTTACTTCTTTGCTTCAGGTTTCTTGACGCCTTCAACCTTGTCAGAGCTGGCAACGCCGAGACCGGCGTATTTGTTGCCGAACTTCGCCAGACGGCCCTTTTCAAGGATCTGCGCATTGCCGCCGATCCAGGCCGGATGGTTCAACGGATCGATATCCAGACGCATCGTGTCGCCCGCCTTGCCCCAGCAGCTGCGGCAGGTGTGTTCGGTACCATCGGTATGAACGACCTTGATCTCGTGATAGTCCGGGTGAATATTCTCTTTCATCGTCGCTCTCCTTAAAATTCTGATGCCATGGAAGGGAATTTTTAGCTCTATTTCGCGTAATATGCAAGNNACAGTGATCTCGTGGTAGTCCGGGTGAGTGTTGGCTTTCATGGCCGATCTCCTTGAATTCTTTGTCGCGCATCTATGCGCTAAGGGGGGATTTTTAGCCCCATTTAGCGTAATATGCAAGCGTAAATATTGACTCCGGCCTCAATTAGGCCAATTCTGGGGCTCACTTGCAGGGAATAGCGTCTATGTCTTTTACAGAATCATTAAGTGCGGGAAAAGAGAATCGTCTGGCGCATTATATCTCTCTGCTGTTCCCCACGCTCAAAAACTACACGCTCCACCTTGCCGCCACACTTTTTGCCATCTGCGTTTCTGCCGGGACGGTGCTGGTGTTCGGCTGGGGCTTGAAAAATCTTGTCGACCGCGGCTTCTCCGACCAGAGCGGCCACTACCTCAATCAGGCGCTGCTGGTGCTGCTCGGCATCATCCTGCTGCTGGCCGCGACAAGCTACACGCGCTTTTACCTCGTCTACTGGGTGGCGGAGCGGCTCATCGCCGACCTGCGCAAAAGAATTTACCGGCATATCCTTGATCTTGACCCGACTTTTTTCGAGACGCACAAAACCGGTGAACAGGTCTCACGCATCAACACCGACACCACCGTCCTGCAGATGGTCAGCACCACCAACCTGCCGATGGCCATGCGCCATATCCTGACCATGCTCGGCGGGATCATCATGCTGTTTGTCGTTTCGCCGGGCATGACAGGCATGATGCTCGGAGTTATTCCCGTAGTCATGGGGCCTATTATTTTTTTCGGGCGGCGCGTGCGCTCGCGCTCCAAAGACACGCAGGCGCGCGTCGGCGATATCGCCGCCTTCGCTCACGAAACCATACAGGGTATGCAGACGATCCAGTCCTTCGGCTACGAGGACAAAGCGGCAGAGAAATTCTCCGATCTGGCAAACGATACTTTTCTGGCCGCGCTTAAATACATCAAGCTGCGCGCTTTTCTCACGGCGTTTGTCATCTCGATGGTGTTCAGCGCGATCGGCATCGTGCTGTGGATGGGCGGCCATCGTGTTCTCGCGGGACAGATCACGGCAGGCGATTTGTCGGCATTTATCTTCTATTCCGTCACCACCGCCGGTGCTGTCGCCTCGCTGAGCGAGGCTATGAGCGCCTTCAATCAAGCCAACGGCGCGGCTGACCGCATTATCGCCCTGCTCGAGCGCCAGCCCGCGCTAAAGGGCAGCGCTTCAACCAAAACACCGCCGCGTCATATCGCCGGAAAAATTACCTTCGACCATGTAACGCTTTTTTACCCGACACGCCCCGAGCAGGCCTCGCTGCATGACGTATCATTCACCATTAATGCAGGCGCTATCGTCGCGCTGGTGGGGCCAAGCGGCGCAGGGAAATCATCCATCTTCCAGCTGCTGCAAAGGTTCTACGACCCCACAAACGGAAAAATATCTATTGATGATTTCGATGTGGCTGACTACAACGCCCGCGACATCCGCCGCTATAT
>PLXM01000180.1 GCA_003153235.1 Rhodospirillales bacterium | reverse complement strand
TCGGCAACGGCAAGGCGATTGCGCTCGGTGAGCCGGAAGGTATGGTCAAAACCGTATTCGATGCGAAAACTGGCGAGCTGCTCGGTGCGCATATGGTCGGCGCGGAAGTGACGGAACTGATTCAGGGCTACGGCATCGCCAAGACGCTTGAATCAACCGAACTCGAGCTCATGCACACCATCTTCCCGCACCCAACTCTTTCAGAGATGATGCACGAGAGCGTGCTGGACGCTTATGGCCGTGTTATCCACTTCTAGACAGCCCTTGACACGCCATAATGCGCGTGATAGTTTCCGATCATGCAAATGATTTTGCCACATATGGCCGCGCTGGCCTCGTTCTTCCTCTTCACGACCGCAACCGTCTGGTGGCGCTAAGCGCCCTTATTTTGTCCCCTTTGAATTAGTATGGGGCGGTTTTGACCGCCTTTTTTACTCTATAAAAACATATTTCAATACAGGAGATCACTATGTCACGTGTTTATCACACGGGGGGCAATGTCGTATTGCTGACCCGCGAAGAAATCGAGCAACGCCTTCTTGCTAAAGCTGAGGCTAATACCGGCGCCAAAATCGGGACGGAGCTGGAATTGTTTGTCACAACACCCGACGGAAAACCCATCACGTTCAACCAGATCGAGAAACTCTTCACGCATATCGCGGCTGATTTTTCTGGCGTGGAGAAAGCAGAAGAGAACGGGCGGATTGTCGCGCTGCATATTCCGGATGTAGGTGATATATGCCTAGAGCCGGGCGGGCAGGTCGAGCTTGCCAGCAAGCCATGCAAGGATCTGCCGGAGCTGGAGGAGGCCAACAAAAAACTGCGCACCGCGCTGGATAAAGCCGCCGCGCATTTTGGCCTACAGGTGAAGGGGCAGGGGCATATGCCGGCGTTTATGGCGGCGGAGGATATGCCGCGCTCGCGGTTTGATGCCTATTACCGTTATTGCCGCTACGAGATCGGCAGCAGGGCGGAGGAGCTGATCAGGACCATGAAATCCGTCTCGAGCCTGCAGGTGAATCTTGATCCGATGGGAAAAGACTTCCATGAGATCTACCGCGCGCTGATGCTGGTCGATGTCGCGGTGGCTTTCAACAGCGTCTCGAAGCGTCAGGAGCGGCTGGATAAAACCTACACGCCGTTTTTCGGCGAGCAGACGCAACCGCTGTTCGAGACGCTGCGGGCAGGGTCAAATGCCGAGCTGGTGTCGCTGATCGTCGACCGGATTTTGACGCTCAAGGTGCCGTTCATTCCCGATGACTCGGCGGAGGGCTTCAAAAGCAGCATCGATGTTTTCAGCAGTCCGCCGACGGTTGGCGAACTGCTGAAGAAAGGCCTGCTGACGGAAGAAATCCTTGATAATGCGCTCAGTCTGCAGTTGACGCCGCCGAACCTGCGCCGTCATGGCGTTGTCGAAACACGGCTGCACGACAGTGTGGACACGACGGAAGAGTTGATGGCGGCAGCACGGATGTACCGGAACGCGGCCTATAACGAGGCAGAGCGCCACCGGCTGTTGAAGCGCTTCAAGGATGTTGACCCGGACTTGTTGCGGGCGGCTTTCAATGCGCGCAGCAGCATGCCGCAGGAGAAGCTGATGGACATGAAGATCGGCGGCGGGCTTACGGTGCGCGATTTGGCGGACCAAGCCGCGCTTGTGAAGCCTTCAGCTTCGGCGGCACAACTTTCACAACATCGCCGACTTGCAGTGCGTTGAATACTTTGATGATGTCATCATTGGCAAAAGCGATGCAGCCTTGTGAATTGGGCGTACCGAGTTTGCTTTCATGGCTGGTGCCGTGGAGATAGATAAACCGCTCATGCGTATTCTGGTTGGAGGGCTCCGTGCCTTCCAGCCAGAGGATGCGTGTCAGGATAGGGGATTCATTCTCCCTTTCGCGTCCGTCCCAGAGACCAACAGCGGCGCGATCTTTAAATATGGTGCCCAAAGGGGCACCGGCGCCGATCTTCTCCGCAACGCGCAATATACCGGCGGGTGTGCAATTGCTGCCTTCGATGCTGCCGAGGCCGTTCTTGGCTGTTGAAATGTTGAATACTTCTTTCAGCCGCTTGCCTTCATAGAAACGGGCTTTCTGCTGTTCGACGTCGATGATCAAGATTTTGGGTTTCATTTCTATTCCAATAAATTATTTTTTCTGATTTTGCGTGCTTGCGTTGATTTTATCTAGGCTAGCAGAATAAGCGGCGGCGCTTTCTATAGTATCAAACTTCATGGTTGGGATCCAAAAACCAGATAGAGACGCGTTTTTTGCGGCAATGTCAGTTAAAAGTTTTTTATATTCAACAGTATAATTTGGGGAGTTTATGATTTGCTGGACGATGGACTGATTCGAGTACCAAAGCCAACTTAAACCTGTCTTTGTATCTAATAAAAGTGGTGGATTATTATTTCCTGAAGTGAGCTGATATCTACCATTCTCCTGCGCCTCTGTATGAGGAGTAACTGCTACAGCGCTCTCATTATAATGCCAATAGCTCAGTAACCCTATTATAAAAATTCCGATTATTACATTGTCCTTATTCATTATTTCCCTTCCTATCTAAACATCTTAGGAGATTGTTCACTTCTTAAACGCCAGCACGGTCTTGGGTTCCTCTTTCAGCCGCAGCTTGTACATGTAATACGATTCCATCACGCGCTGGATATAGTTGCGGGTTTCGTAGATGGGGATTTCCTCGATCCAGTCAATCAGGTTCACTTTTTTGTCGCGCGGATCGCCGAATTCCCTGATCCATTCGGCGACGTTGCTCGGTCCGGCATTATAGGCGGCGATGGCGAGCGGGTAGAATCCCCCATAGTTATCCAATAACTGCTGCAGGTAAGCCGCGCCGAGCTCGATGTTATACTCCGGGCTTTCTGTGAGTTTGCCGACATCGAAACTCTTGCCGATGCGGCGCGAGACCTGTTTTGCGGTTCCGGGCATCAGCTGCATCAGTCCGCGCGCGCCGGCGGGGCTGCCGGCCTGTGTGTTGAACATGCTTTCGCGGTGGACGATGGCGTGGATCAGGGCGCTTTCCGGCTGGTGGACGGAGAGTGCGGGCAGCAGCGGATATCCCTCGGTGAACATGAATTCGTCGATCTTCATCTGCATCTGCTTGTTGGACTCGACGGCGAAATGGAGGCGTCCCGTTTCACGCGCGAGGCGGCCGATCAGGACGAAATCAGGCCGCGTCTTTGCTGTGTCCAGCAGTTTGGCGAAGAAGGGGTCTTCGTATTTCGGCAGGTTGTCTTTTGCCAGCAGGCGAACGACCTGCACCAGATCCTCGGCATCGAAATCCTGCTGGGCTTGCGGCGATACCTGATCGTCATGGAAGGTCTCTGCGTCGATGGCGCCGTTCAGTTCTTCGTAGGACAGCTGGCCGTAGAACGTGGAGGGGAATTGCGCCGCGACTTTATTCCAGTTGGCGGCGTTTTCCGGCTCGTGCATTTTTTCTGCGGCGCGGGCCAGCCAGTAGGCAGCGCGCGACCGGCTCACGGCGGCCTTGGAAGCGTCATAGAATTTTTCAAAGTGTTTGTAGGCTTTGTCCGGCTGGTTGAGGAATTCGAGTTCGAGCCAGCCTAGCGTCCATTCCGCCGTGCCGTAATCGGCGCCGGACGTCAGACCGTGATTGGCGATGATTTGCAGGGCACGGCTGAAATTGCGCTTCTCGATGGCGCGGCGGGCGAGGATGTTGCGCTCACGCCACCATATGTCGGGGCGCACCAAATTTTTGGGAGCGTGCTGCAGGAGATTAAAAGCATCATCATCCTTGTTCATTTCGCGCCGCCATCTGAGGCGGCTGTAGATCAGGCCTGCATCGTTCTGTTTTGCGGCGGGAACGGCTTTCAGGATTTTTGTCGCCCTTGAGGACATGCGCCCGAGCGCAATGCGTGCTTCGGCCACCCTGCGGGTGCTCACGTCAACCAGCGGCAGCATATATTCCGCTTCGGTAAAGCGGTCTTCCCAGAGAAGATTGTCGAGACGGTCGATGTGATCCGCTGCTGTAAAAAGTTTATTGTACTGTTCGGCCAGCGCCTCGGTTTCTTTTTTGTCGAGATCCGCGTCGTGCCAGAATTTTTTTAATGCAGGTTTGGCTTTCGTGTTCTGGCCGAGGGTGACCAGAGCCGATATGTAGGTTTTGAAAGACGTGGCGGTGCGCGGCGGGTTCTGGTCGAACCATGCGGCGACCTCAAAGGGCTTGAGGCCGGAGTCCTCGATATTATCTTCGATATGCTTGCGGAATTCATAGAGCTTCGGCCAGTTGTAGTTTTTAAGCGCGAAGCTGATCATCTCGCGCGCAGGAACTTTTTTGTCGGTTTCCGTCACGGTCAGCCATGTCACCAGATCTTTGGCGAGAGGATCGGAGTCATTCAGCAGCTGGGAGTTATGTTCCCAGTCCGCGCCGTTGCCGCCGGTAAAGATATCCCACAACCCCGCCCGGACGGGGGTGGGAAGGCCGAAAACCAGCAAAAATGTGGCTAAAATGCCCCAAATAGCCGCTTTTTGTGCAGTCTGCTTGCTCCGTGGGCCAAGGAAGGGTAGAGTGTGCGCTGATTTCAAAGGAGAATGGATATGACGAAATTCAAAGGTTCGATCGTGGCGCTCGTGACCCCCTTCAAGAAGGGCAAGGTCGATTTCGACGCTTTTCAAAGTCTTGTCGAATGGCATATTGCCAGCGGCACTCATGGGCTCGTTCCTTGCGGCACAACAGGTGAGACGCCGACCCTTCACGATGCGGAACATAAACGCCTGATCGATGCCTGTGTTGAGGCGGCTGATGGCCGGGTGCCGGTGATTGCCGGTGCCGGCTCCAACTCCACCGAGAAGGCCGTTGATCTGGCGCGTTACGCTGAAAAAAGCGGCGCTGATGCCATTCTAGTCGTTACACCTTACTATAACAAGCCTACGCAGGAAGGACTGTACCAGCACTACAAAGCCATCAACGATGCAACTGGTATACCCATAATTGCCTATAATGTTCCGGGCCGCACCGGCGTCGAAATTTCTGTGGAGACGGTTATCCGCTGCGCCGGACTGAAGCGCCTTATCGGTATCAAGGATGCGTCAGTTGACCTGTCGCGCCCGCTGCAGCTGCGGCTGGCGCTGGGCGATGATTTCCTCCAGCTCTCGGGTGAAGATGCGACTGTCGCGTCCTATCTCGCGCAGGGCGGGCATGGCTGCATCTCCGTTACAGCGAATGTCGCGCCGAAGCTCTGTGCCGATCTGCACAACTACTGGCAAAAGAAGGACTGGAAGAACTTCGAGCGCGTGCGTGACGTGCTTCTGCCGCTGCATAAATACTTATTTATCGAGACCAGCCCAGCGCCAACAAAGTATTGCCTGTCACGCCTCGGCAAGTGTCTTGAAGAGATGCGCCTGCCGATGGTTCCAGTTTCTGCCGCCTCGCGCCAGAAGCTTGATGACGCCATGGAATTCGCCGGACTTTTTAAAGTAGGTAAAAAGAAGCTGAAGCGGGTCGGCAAGCGGTGATGTATGGCGGCGAAAAAGAAAAAAGGTGATCCTGAATCCAAGACCGTCGCCCAGAACCGCAAGGCGCGGTTCAACTATTATATAGAAGACACTCTTGAGGCCGGTATCGTTCTTCTCGGCACAGAGGTAAAGTCCCTGCGCTCCGGCCAGGCAAGCATCAACGAGAGCTATGCGGATGTGAAGCAGGGGGAGATGTACCTGCTCAACGCCTATATCCCCGAATACACCAAAGCGCATGTAAAGCTACAGCATGAAGTCCGCCGGCCACGGAAACTGCTGCTGCATAAAAATCAGATGACCAAGCTGACCGAGGCTGTGCAGCGCAAGGGCACGACCATTGTGCCGCTGGCAATTTTTTTCAATAAACGCGGCATTGCCAAAGTCAGTCTCGGCATTGCAGGCGGTAAAAAACAGCACGACAAGCGCGAGACCGAGAAGAAGCGCGACTGGCAGCGTGAAAAGGGACGCCTGATGCGGGAGAAGGGCTAAACTTTTTTCCCATCGTCAGTTAACAGCAGGAAAGCCATTATAGCCGGCACGAGCGCACCGGGTACGCTGACCCAGAGCGGGATGACCATGCCATTGATCATGATAACCCACCCAAGGTAATAGCGAATGAGGTGGGCAATAGCGACAAGTATGAAAATAGTAGCGGCAATAACGGAGACGGGTTTCATGTTTTCTTTCTTTTATGAAAGGCAGCTTTTCCAACGAGCCCAAGCCACTGTAGGTTTCATTATCTTAATCGTTTAAATAGAATATTATTGTAATATGTAAAAATGCTATTGCTATCCTTTCGGGCATTAGGCATATTTCAACGACTCCAATTCAGGAGACCGATTCAGAATAACAAAGAGGAAACAAGACGATGGACCACATCCAGATAATAATTCTCGGCTCCGGTGTGCTGGCGCTCGCTTACGGCGTACTGACTAGTATGCAGGTCATGGCTGCGAGCCCGGGTAATGCGCGCATGAAAGAAATTGCTGCGGCCATTCAGGAAGGCGCGAGCGCTTACCTGAACCGCCAGTACACCACCATCGGTAAAGTGGGTGTCGCGGTAGCCGCCTTGTTGTGGTATGCGCTGGGATTACAGGTGGCTATCGGTTTTATTATTGGCTCGGTTCTTTCAGGGGCTGCCGGTTACATCGGCATGAACGTTTCGGTGCGGGCAAACTGCCGCACGGCGGAAGCGGCGCAGCACGGNNCAACGGCACGGACACGCGCGGTATTCTTGAGGCGCTGGTCGGTCTTGGTTTCGGCGCTTCGCTGATTTCCATTTTCGCCCGTCTTGGCGGCGGTATCTTTACCAAGGGCGCAGACGTCGGCGCCGATCTTTGCGGTAAAGTTGAATCCAACCTTCCTGAAGATGATCCCCGCAACCCCGCCGTTATCGCTGATAACGTTGGTGACAACGTCGGCGACTGCGCTGGGATGGCGGCCGACCTGTTCGAGAC
>PLXM01000225.1 GCA_003153235.1 Rhodospirillales bacterium | reverse complement strand
CCGCGTCGCCGTCGAAGCCGATGCCGATATCGCATTTGTGTTCGCGCACAGCCTTCTGCAGATCAACCAGATTTTTGGCAACGGTCGGATCAGGGTGGTGATGGGGGAAGGTGGCGTCGATTTCGTCATACAACAGATAATGTTTGCCCGGCATTTTCTTTGTCAGGCGGCGCAGGATCTCGCCTGCCGCGCCATTGCCGTTATCCCAGGCGACTGTCAGGCTCTTGGGGCCGGTATAGTCTTGCAAAAGCCGGTCTACGTAGGCATCGCGTACATCGACCTGCACGACTTTGCCAGGAGTAGTACCTTGCTCGTAATCGCCGACTGCTGCGAGACGTCCGAGCTCCTGTATCATGTCGCCGTAGAACGGGCCGGACTTCAGCGCCATCTTGATGCCGTTGTAATTGACGGGGCTGTGCGAGCCGGTGACGGCGACAGCTGCATCGATGCCGCGCGACTTCATGGCGAAGTACACCATCGGTGTCGGGCCGATGCCGATGTTCTCGACATCAAGGCCGCAGTCGTTCAGACCGCGGATCACTTCATTGCTGAAAGACGGAGAACTCTGGCGGCCATCGAAGCCGACGACAACCGTCTTCGATCCTTTGCGGCGCAGCACGGTGCCGAAGGCGCGCCCGACGTTGTAGCAGTCGATTTCTTTCAGCGTGTTGCCGATCGTGCCGCGGATGTCGTATTCGCGGAGGATGGAAGGGTCGAAGGTGTGTGCTGGCGTTTGCATTTTGGGGCGCGCTGTTTCCGATGTCATATGCTTTTCCTAACTGGACCCAAGTTAACCTGATTTAGCCAATAAACAAAATACGCGTTTTGACCGATCATGAACACCCCCTGTTGGCATAATCCCGTCATACGGGTGCCGCGCTCGGGCTGACAAACGGGTGCGCGGGCTTAATATCCCTCGTATGCAACCTTGAATTGTGTTTCCTGAATCCCGGTTTTTCATGTTCGTATTTACTCGTATTTGTCTGCATCTGTCCGCATTTATCCGTATCCGGCCAGCATTTATTCTCATCTGCCCGTATTTGACCGCATTTATCCGGTCGCGGAGAAACGTATTTTGTGCATGTATTACGGGGTGTAATTGCGCAGACGCAGCGGCGCGAACGGCAGCGTGTCGGGAAGGCATGATGCCTCCTTTCTTCGTTAAAAATAAAAAAGACCCAGTCGGTATTAACCTGACATGGGCCCCCTTTTGCAGCACAGGGATGGAAACGATTCCCACCACAAGAGCTGCCTATATTCAACCATAGATTGCTGTAAATGTCAAGGGATTTTTCAAATTATTTCTGTACCCAGCTTGCCGTCATTCCCGAGCATGTTCGGAAAAAATTTGAACTAAGCAGATGCGAGAACCTCAAATCAAGGCAGTGTGGTTGGGCTTTTAATAGATATGAACCTATAATATAATTAACTGGGAGTCCTGCCCAAAAGTAAAAGGCTTCTGTTATATGTCCCCTAAAAACTCCCGCCTGTTTGCGATCATTTTACTGGGCGCTCTTTTTTTGGGATGCATAGCAGCGATGCATTTCCTCAATGCCTCTCCATTCAGTAATGACATTGTTATGATTGTTTTGGGGGCGCTTGGATTTTTCATCGCTTTAGTTAAAGCATGGAAGCAAGAACCTGACACCCGTTTTTTCCCTACCACCGATGCTTCACCCTGGAGGATGTATTTTATAATTGCGACTGTTATCATTGGCATTATTTTTGTAATTTTTACAATCTACTTTCCTCAGACAGCCAGAACAATACTGCAGACGCCTCGGTAATTGGTTTTATGGCTTTGAATCCAGCACCACTACGGCGCCTAAATCCATGAGAGCCGCCGATGAGAATGGATCCCCGCCTTCGCGGGGATGACGGGGGTAAATTGATAATTTCCATTATGACATAATTTTCTTCTGCTCTCTTGTGCTTCTAACCACAGCAAAAATGAACTGCGGCAGCAAGAACGCGAACACGGCATTTCCAAAAATCGCTAGTATCATGAGCGGTCCTTCAAAGTCCTCACCGTTCTCCCATATCACGTAAAAGAACGGCGTACCTACAACTACATCGTGGGGTCCCATCGGATATCGGGCAAAATAAGATCCGACAGCCAACAGCATCCCCGTGCTCGGCAAAAGAATGCGGAGTGGAACCTTGCGGGGGTAGTTTGAAAGTCCTCGGAAGAATTTGTAGTTAGAAGCCACTGCTGAAATTTCTAAGCAAAGCAATATCAGTCCTAGGAGCGCAAAGGCGATTGGCGTTGCGTCTGCCCAGAACGACCGGTACACCGTAAGGCGCAGCACAACGGAGATCAGAAAGAAGGCCAGAAAAATGGCAAGTAGCGTAATGGAAGTACCGATAAAAATCTTTGTTCTAGCCTTCACGCAATAATCTTTCTAAAAGTCTGACAATATCTCTTAATCTCTTATGCGTCCTCTAAAAAACGCATCAGGCAATCAATACGTCTTCAGCAGCGACAGAGTCGAGACGTCCTTCTGCGGGAGGATCATGCGGATCAGGTGGCGGACTTCCTGACGCGCATTGACGTTTGACATACTGAGCGAGTTTTTGTCGCCTTCGCGCAGGTCGAGCAGCGTGAGGCCCTGCAGGAAAAGTTCGCGGAAGATAACGCGCTCGGTAAAGCCGGGCGCCAGCGTGTAGCCGAGAGGGCCTTGCAGCTCTTCGACAATGCGGCCCATGAGCTGCTTGTTCAGAGCTTCCATCGGGCTCAGGCGGTTGCGCATGACGAACCAGCGGATGGTGCGGCCGTCGCGCTTCTCGCGCTGGCGGCGCAGATCCCACACCATCTCGGTGTAGATGCTGGATTTTGTCATTTTGTGCGTGCGCGGATCAATCTTGGCCAGCAGGTCAAGATCGATAAAGCTGTCGTTCATCGGCGTGATCAGCGTATCAGCCAGCGAATGGCCGATCAGGCTCATGAAACGGTCGCTGCCCGGCGTGTCGATGACGATGAAATCGTTCT
>PLXM01000129.1 GCA_003153235.1 Rhodospirillales bacterium | reverse complement strand
TATGCCTTTTGTTAATGATTTTCATATTTTATTAACTATTAAGCATAATAATACACCTTATGACCACATACGAGACCAACTGGACGCTCATATAGCTCAAAAGGATATTAAGAACACTATGTTGCAAAAACCCTTTTCAAGCAAGCAAGAAACAACCCCGGCTCCTGACCTGGAAAATAACCTGTTCAGGAGTTTTACGCGGAAGGTTAAATCCTACAAGCTGGGCGACCTGCTGGTCGCCAGCGGCATCATTTCTCCCGAGCAACTGAACGCAGCCCTGAATGAACAGGCCCTGAGCGGCGGTCAGCTGGGGAGCATTCTGGTCCACCAGAAAGCCCTGACTGCCGTCCAGCTGTACCACACGCTGGCAGAACAATGGTGCATGAAGGCCGCTGCCGCCGGTATAGCCGTTCTGATGCAGACAGCCCTGCCCCTTCCGGCACTGGCCGATGAAACAGACATCAACTCGGGCAACGTCACAGCCCAGTTTACGCTGGCTGCGGGGTCATCGCACTCGATCGTCCGGCAATATCCCGAATTGTTCGGTACGCATGAAACGCGTTCCAACGACATTAGCTCTTTCAGGAAATGGCTGGTCATGATTGACCGCTTTGAAGCGCCACTGCATTCCACCACACCCGTATCCGCCGGTGTTGCAGAATGGAGAGCGGAAATCCAGAGCCTGCAAGGGCTGCCCCGTAGTGTGCAGGTCGAGAGAGTCAACGACTTCCTCAACAAAGTTGAATATGTCGATGATCGCAGCGAGTACGGCGAAAATGGTTACTGGGGAGCAACACCTAAAAGATTTTTTAGCGGCGGCGGAGACTGCAAGGACTACGCCATCGCTAAATATGCTTCGCTGCGCGCGCTGGGCTTTTCAACCGACCAACTGCGTGTGGCTGTTGTTCAGGACAAAATAAAAGACATCGCGCACGCCATTCTGATCATCTACTCGGACGACGGCAGCTTTGTGCTGGATAATCAGGACAAGAAAATCGAGCCGATCGAGGCTGTCAACCGTTACCAGCCGATCTTCTCTATCAACAGCACAAGCTGGTGGCTGCACCGCGCTTAAAAACCTACCGCTGCGGCGACGGGCTGAACCCCGGGCCAATGGCGCTGAAATCTATGCTGTTCAGGTCGATCTGCAAATGACCGCTCCTCTGCGGCATCACTTCTGACAGTACATCGTTTGACGCGTAAGAGAATGCCAGCGCAATGCAAAACAGGACGACTGCCACCCAGAGTGTGTCTTTGGCCGTCCACACGCTTGTCTGGTACTTTTTGGTTTTTTCTTTCGGGTTATAAATCCAGATGCAATCCTCCAGCTTCCAGAAACCCACCAGCAGCACAGCAATGTTTATCATGGCCAGATTCTGCCAAGGCACGCTCATGAAAAGCTGCGGCACATGCCCGACCGTCAGGTATCCCGCCCACGGTGCCGCAAGCCAGAAGATCAGCACCATGACAAGCGTCATGCTGAGGTTGGCCCAGAATGACAGATGCGCCTGTTCTGGCGTAATCTCTTTCTGCCGGCGGTCCTGCGCAAAATTGCGGTACAGGTTAAACAGGAAGAGGCTGAAAATCAGCAGCACGACCAGCCCCCCCACCTGCGCCGCCTTGAAAAATCCGGTGTCATGGCACCGTTCAAACGTGCACATCAGGTAATCGCGCAACAGGTATATATCCGCCGTGCATATCTTGAGCGCTGCGATGAACATGAACATAAACGAAAGCTGACGGAGCCCTGGACGCGACTGGCGAATTCCGCGCTTCAGAACAAACAGTGAAAGAAGGAATATCAGCGGCGCTGATGCAAAGAACAATCCCTTTGCAAAAGGTATACAGTAAAACCAGCACATCATCAGCATGAAGCGATCCCCCCCGCTTCCACAGATTATCCCAGTAAAAACGAAAAAAAGAAAATAGAATGCCACATGTAATAAACATAACTTTCTGCTCTGTCTTCTCGTCGTGGCTTTACTTTCAGCTTGCAGACGTTCATCCTAGTGATGGGGATGGATATTTTTATGCTTGCCATAAAAGAAAAACAGCAGGGACAACCTTTGAAAGCTGAAATCATCGGCTACGACAGCGGCTGGGGATGCCGCGACTACTTCTGCGAGGATGGTCCTGCCGCTGTTCCTGCAGATCATGTTTTGCACAAGCTCCGCTATCTCGGTATCGACGCCAAATGGCGCGGACCGCTGGGCCTCAAATTTCTTGGCAAACACCAACAGCTTAATACCAAGGAAAAGACGCTGCCTCTGGTCATTGAAGGTTTAAAGAGATTATTTAATCATGTTAAATATGCCGTTGAAAATAAATATATTCCCATCGTGATCGGCGGAGACCATGCTTCTGCCATCGGAACATGGTCAGGCGCTGTTGCCGCTCTCCATGCCGAGCAGAATTTTGGCCTGATATGGCTTGATGCCCACCTCGATGCGCACACCAATGAGACTTCCAAACATGGCAAATGGGGCGGTTGGTGGCACGGTCAACCTGTCAGCGCCCTCACAGGTCATGGATTACCCCAACTCACTGACATCGGCGGCACCAAACCCAAAATTTCACCACGGCACATCAGCATGATCGGTATTCACAGTTTCGAACCGCAGGAAGATGCTTTCGTCAAACAGCACAACATTAAGGTGTACTCCCTTGAAGAAGTGAACCGGCGCGGCTTTAAAGTGATCTATGCAGAAGCCTTGCAGCGGGCGACGGACGGAACCGCCGGCTTCGGTCTGACGGTTGATCTTGACTGCTTCGATGCGGAATCTGCACCCGGCGTTGGCACGCCGGAAGGCCCGGGACTAAACCCCGCAGAAGTTTTACCTATTATACAGTCAGTGGCCCGCCATCCCCAGTTTAAGGCGCTGGAAATCGCGGAATTCAACCCCCACAACGACAAAGGCAACAAGACACGCGACCTGATTGGCAAGATTATCGAGAGCGCTTTTGCCAAACCCTTATCTTGAGCCAAGCCCTTAATCTTAAGATTGATGATAACCGCAAGCTGGGTCATACTGTTAGGGTCGGGATGTAAGATCGGGGAACGGGCGGAAATACATGTTTAAAGCGATCGGCAATATCGGGGTTATTCTTTGCATCTTCGGCGGATATGTCCTTGATGAGGGGAATCTAAAAGTTCTCTGGCAGCCCTTTGAAGTACTTATGATTCTTGGCTCTGCCTGCATGGCCTATCTGGTCGCCAATTCCAAGCACACCGTCAAGCAGACTTTCACCGACATCAAGATGATTTATAAGCCGGACAAATACGGCAAGCTTGAATATATAGAGCTTCTCAGCATGCTGTTCGCCATATTTAAAACAGCCCGTCAAAAGGGTTGGCTGGCGCTGGAGCGTCACATCGAAGAGCCGCATGAAAGCGATCTCTTTAAAAAGTTTCCCAGCTTCTACGAAAATCATCATGCCGTCACGTTTCTCTGTGACTACCTGCGGCTGATCTCCCTCGGCGCCGAGAAGCCGCACGAAGTCGAAGCCCTGATGGATCAGGAAATAGAAACGGAGATAACGGAAGGCAGCCATACATCCCACGCCGTGCAAACAATGGCTGACGGGATGCCCGCACTGGGGATCGTGGCCGCCGTCCTCGGCGTTATTCATACCATGGGCTCCATCACCGAGCCTCCCGCCGTCCTCGGTCACCTGATCGGCGGTGCGCTTTGCGGTACGTTCATGGGGGTGTTTCTGGCCTATGGATTCGTCGCTCCGACAGCCAGCGCCATCAAAGACCGCGCCGATACCGAGATCAAATATTATCTCTGCATGAAAACCTGCCTTCTCGCTTTCCTGCAGGGCGCCGCGCCGCAGGTAGCTATCGAATTTGGCCGCAAGATCCTCATCCACGATGTGCAGCCTACCTTCCTTGAGGTGGAAGAAGCCACCCAAAACGTGACAGCAGCGGCATAGCCCGTGGCAGAAAAAGAAAAAAAGGGCGGTGATGATAAACAGCAGATCATCATCAAGCGCGTCAAGAAAGTAGCCGGCGGTCACCACGGCGGCGCCTGGAAAGTCGCCTATGCCGACTTCGTGAC
>PLXM01000123.1 GCA_003153235.1 Rhodospirillales bacterium | reverse complement strand
GCGCGGGCAACTACGGCATGTGCGGACGCGCTTTCAACCCGCGATTCCTTTGGACGTGGCCGAACTCCCGCATCTCCGTCATGGGCGGCGAACAGGCGGCGAGTGTCTTGGCGCAAGTCAAAAAAGACGGTATGAAGGCACCCTGGCCTGCGGCTGAAGAAGAGGCGTTCAAAAAGCCTATCCGCGAACAGTACGAAACGCAGGGTCATCCATACTACGCCAGCGCGCGCCTGTGGGATGATGGCATTATTGATCCTGCCGATACGCGCATGGTGCTCGGCCTCGGTCTATCGGCTTCCCTCAACGCACCCATTGATGAGCCGAAATTCGGCATTTTCAGGATGTAATCATGACCGAACACCACATTCTCTACAAAGTCGAAGACCAGATCGCTACCATCACCATGAACCGGCCGGAGGTACACAACGCCTTCAACGAGCAGGTGATCCATCAGATGACCGAGGCTTTTGAGGCGGCAGCTGCGGATCCGGTCGTGAGGGCGGTGATCCTGCGCGGGAACGGCCCGAGTTTTTCGGCCGGAGGGGATCTCAACTGGATGCGCCGTGTGGCGGATTACTCCTTTCAGCAGAATGTTACTGACGCCATGGGGCTTGGCACGTTGCTCAAGATCATCAATACCCTGCCGAAGCCGACCATCGCGCTTGTGCAAGGCAATGCATTCGGCGGCGGCGTCGGGTTAACGGCCTGCTGTGATATTGCGATTGCTGAAGAAGGCACGCAGTTCTGTCTCTCCGAAGTACGTATCGGCCTTATCCCCAGTATTATCGCGCCCTATGTGATCGCGGCGATCGGCGAGCGGCAGGCGCGGCGTTATTTCCTGACTGCCGAGCGTTTTGAGGCGGCTATAGCGGCGCGGCTGGGCCTTGTCCATGAAGTCGCGCCAAAGGGACAGCTTGATGCTGTCGCCCAGAAAATGATTACCTCGCTATGGGATGGCGCGCCCGGCGCGCAGGCGCGTGGCAAGAAGCTGATCCTCGATATTTCCAAGCGCAAGATCGATGACGAGCTGGTCAAATTTACATCGGAGCAGATCGCCGAAGCACGTGCTTCGGCGGAAGGCAAAGAGGGACTCTCTGCTTTTCTCAACAAGACCGATCCCAGCTGGAAAAAGAAAGCTTAGGACATGAAAACTTTTGCCGAATATCAGACTGAAGCCCGCAAGACGGCGGGTTATGATCCCGCACTGAAAATCACTTACTCGACCATGGGGCTGGTGGGCGAGGCGGGCGAACTAGCCAACAAGGTCAAGAAACTCATGCGCGGCGATGCCAACCGGTCGGAACTGATCGAAGGCATCAGGGGCGAGATGGGCGATGTGCTGTGGTACTTGTCCGCTCTTGCTGATGATATCGGTGTTGAGCTATCCGATATCGCCTCTGAAAATATCCTGAAACTGCGCAGCCGGCAGGAGCGCGGCAAGATACGTGGCGGCGGTGATAACCGCTAGGAGACTTATTGCGGCGGGGATGACGGTTTTCTAGCCTTGGTCTTTTTGGGCTTCTCTTTAATCAGCGGGATATTGAAGAGGATATCCTCCTGAGCATACCTGAATTCTGCTTCCTTCAGGCTCTTGCGGACATTGTCCCAATGCTCGCCGCTGGTGTCGACGGATACGCCTTCCATGTCTGTCCGGCCATCGAGGTATCCGTTGAGAACTTTCTTGCAAACCCTGAAAGTGTATGAATCGTTTCTCGGATCCAGCGTTATCTGTGCCAGAATCTTTAGCCATTCACCGGAAGCAGAGTCCTGCTCAAAGGCCTCCTGCACAGGCTTGAGTTTTTTGAAGGTCCGGTTGACGACTGACGATGCCGGTGTGTATTCGGTGGCAAAACGTCTGGCAAGCTCAATTGTTTGCTGCGGACTGAGGCTGGAAAAATCGATAATATCTTTGCGCTTGATAATTTCATCGAGCATGAAGGTAGAAAAATGGATGGTGTCTTTGTTCAGGCTGAGGGCGCCTGCGCGGGCCCACGGGTCGATAATGGAATTCTGATGGCTGCTGTCCGTTCCGTATCGCTGGTAATGGCGGATCATGGCGTAGGCGTCAGCAATAGCTTCTTTTATCGAGCTTTTGTACTGGTTGTTTTCGCCTTCAAGCGCCGGATCTTTAATCACGAGATGCGCGAGCTCATGGTCGAGGATAAAAAGAATGTCTTTCTCGGTGTTTTTGGAGACAGCTTGCCGTTCGTTTTGATTCACGGGCTCGTCGTAGAGTATAAAAAACAAATTGAGGCTGTTGTTCCACTCGGCATAAGTCTGGCGGCTTTTTGCGGCAAGGCGCTTTTTCAGGAACGTATCAATGGCGGTGTCCGCATAGCCGGCTCTTTTCAAGTCCAGAGATTCACGTCCATAGCTGGCTTTTTCATTGCTGTCTAAAATAAGCAGGCGGCCGTCAAGCGAGGAAAAACGGTCAACAGATTCTTTTGCGAATTGATTAAAAATATCACTGAGCGATCTCGGCGCTTGGTCATCACGTCGCATAGGAACTGTCATTCAGAATCCTCAAGGTGATACTCGGTATATTAACTCTATATATTTAAAAAACGCGGTCAAGATAAACGCGCCTTTCATTTTCTGGAAAGTGCGCACATTCTTGTGTTGTTACAGAGTCGCTGACTACTTATAGTTGTTAGCATGGCAGATATTAAAAAAGTATTAATCGCTAACAGGGGTGAAATTGCGTGCCGGGTCATGAAGACTTGTCACAAGCTTGGCATTGCGACAGTTGCTGTTTATTCCGATGCAGACGGCGCTGCGCTCCATGTAGAGATGGCGGATGAATCCTGTTTTCTCGGGGCCGCATCGCCACGCGAAAGTTATCTGAGCATCCCGAAAATTATTTTTGCAGCGCAGCAAACTGGCGCGCAGGCTATCCATCCCGGTTACGGTTTTTTGTCAGAGAACGCCGAGTTCGCCGAAGCGGTGGCCAAAGCGGGGCTCATTTTTATCGGCCCTCCGGCGGCTGCGATTCGCGCCATGGGCGGAAAAAGTGAATCAAAAGCACTCATGGAAAAAGCCAAGGTGCCGCTGGTGCAGGGCTATCACGGCGACAAGCAGGAGGAAAAGTTTCTGCTCGCTGAAGCGGAAAAGATCGGCTTCCCTGTACTGATCAAGGCCTCTGCCGGCGGTGGAGGCAAAGGCATGCGCGTTGTCGAGGATGCCAAGGACTTTTCCGAGGCTCTGACCGGTGCGCAACGCGAGGCGAAATCGTCCTTCAATAATGAGAAAGTCCTGATCGAGAAATATCTCGTTAATCCGCGCCATGTGGAGATTCAGGTTTTTGCGGATCAGCACGGCAATGCCGTTTACCTGTTCGAGCGTGACTGCTCGATCCAGCGCCGTCACCAGAAAGTATTGGAGGAAGCGCCTGCACCCGGCCTCTCGCAGGCAACACGGGAAAAGATGGGAGCGGCGGCGGTTGCGGCAGCGAAAGCTATCAATTATGTGGGTGCTGGTACGGTTGAGTTCCTGCTTGATGCCAAAGAGAACTTTTACTTCATGGAAATGAACACGCGTTTACAGGTCGAACATCCTGTGACGGAGATGATTACCGGCCTTGACCTCGTTGAATGGCAGATCAGGGTTGCGCAGGGCGAAAGGCTCCCACTGACGCAGAAAGACCTGAAAATCAATGGTCACGCTTTCGAAGTGCGCCTTTATGCCGAAGATCCCGCCAAAGATTTCCTGCCCGGCGCCGGGCAAATCCAGTTTCTGCGTTTTCCGATGGAAAGTGCCGAGGGGGAAAATCTTGTCCGTGTCGATACCGGGGTTCGTGAAGCACCGTATGGCAACGGTGATGTCATTTCCATCCATTACGACCCGATGATCGCCAAAATCATCACGTGGGGCAAAGACCGTGCCGCCGCGCTGCAAAATATGCAGGAGGCGCTGGATGAAACATATATCGCGGGGCCGAAATCGAATATCAATTTTTTACGCACTCTGGTTCGGAATCCGGCTTTCAAATCCGGCAAGGTTAATACGCATTTTATCGCGGATCACCATCATGCCTTGTTGCCGGAGAGAGTTGTTCCCGCACAGGAAACGCTTGTGCTCTCTGTTCTGGGTTTACTGACACAGCGGGGAGAACAGGTATCTGCCGACCCTTGGAGCAGCCTTTCCGCATGGCGCATCGGCGGGAATGATACGGATAAATTCAAATTTAAAGATGAAACCGGCGAATACGCGCTTGCGGTGAGCTATCCCAATCTGACGATCACGCTGCCGAATGGCAAGGCTGTCAAAGCTCATTATACGCCATCATCGTTTGATATGGGGTTCGAGGCGCAAGTGGATGGTCACAAGTATAATGCTGTCGTCTGCCAGAACGGCACGCGCCTGACGGTGATGTATGCCGGACACCATGAAGAACTGACATATCTTGATCCTCTGCATGCGGGCGAGGGGGCGGATGAGGTTGCGGGTAAATTAACGGCGCCGATGCCGGGCAAAGTTGTCGCCGTGCGCGTGACGCTTGGTGCTAAAGTCAAGAAGGGTCAGCCTCTGGTTATCGTTGAGGCTATGAAGATGGAGCACACGATCACGGCCCCAGCTGATGGTATAGTCGAGGCGATCAACGCCAATGTTGGCGATCAGGTCAACGAGAAACACGAATTGATAGCCCTGAAATGAGCCAATATCCGAAATCCGTCCGTATTGTAGAGGTTGGCCCGCGTGACGGGCTGCAGAATGAAAAAACGGTAGTTCCGCCGGAGGTAAAGGTCGAACTGATCAACCGTCTATCTGAAACGGGATTGAAGACGATCGAGGCGGGTGCTTTCGTCTCGCTCAAGTGGGTGCCGCAGATGGCGGATACGGACAAGGTTTTTGCTGCTATCAGCAAGAAATCAGGTGTCAGCTATCCCGTGCTTGTGCCCAATGCGAAGGGCATGGAGAACGCCGTTGCTGCGGGCGTGAAGGAAATTGCCGTTTTTGCCGCCGCTTCGGAAAGTTTCAGCCAAAAGAATATCAATTGCTCGATAGATGAAAGTCTTGAGCGCTTTAAGCCCGTGATGGAATCTGCGCGGCAGCACGGCATCAAGGTGCGCGGCTATGTTTCCTGCGTGCTCGGCTGCCCCTATGAGGGCGAGATAAAGCCTGCCGCCGTCTTGAAGGTTGCCAAAGCGCTCTATGACATGGGGTGCTATGAAATTTCACTCGGTGACACGATCGGCACGGGTACGCCTGTGAAAACGCGCTTCATGCTGCAGGCTGTAAAGAAAGAAATTCCGGTCAGCGCGTTAGCTGTGCACTTTCATGATACTTACGGGCAGGCACTGGCCAATATTCTGGTGGCTCTGGAAGAAGGTATTTCTGTGGTGGACAGCGCGGTCGCCGGACTTGGCGGCTGCCCCTATGCCAAGGGCGCCACGGGGAATGTTTCAACCGAAGACGTGCTTTACATGCTCAATGGCATGGATATCGATACCGGCGTAGATATCAAAAAAACAGTTGAAGCAGGTCAGTTCATCGCCGCAGCGCTGAACCAGCAGCCCGTCTCAAAAGTCGCGCAAGTATTCGCTTCTAGGGTTTAACCTTGGGCGGTGCGGGCGGCGTGTTGCCGTTGGCAGGTTTCGGCTCATAGGCTTTCAGGCCGACGCTGCCCTTACTGTGGGCGAACTTGTCGGCGGCGATGTCCATGAGCGATTTTGTGCCGTTGTTGATCGATGCTGCCAGCGACAGGCTTTGCGGCATCATCTTGTCCATATAGAAACGGCCGGTCTGGATCTTCGTTTCGTAGAAGTCCTTTTCCTTGGCGCCTTCATCGAGGCGCTGTTGCGCCACGTCAACCATCTTCACCCACATATGGCCCATGGTGACGAGGCTGGCCAGCTTCAGGTAGTCGGTTGAAACGCCGGCCGCCTCGACCATGACGGGGCCGAGGTTGTCCATGTTCTTGAAAGCCTTATTTTGCAGCTTGGTGGTTGCCGTTCTCAGTTTCTTGACGGCATCTTCAACAGGCTTCGTGAATTCAGGACCGACGCCATGTGCCTNNCTGAATGCCGTTGGTGCCTTCATAGATACGCGTTACGCGCGCATCGCGGCTGAATTGTTCTACGCCGTTCTCAGTGATATAACCTTGGCCGCCAAAAACCTGCATGGCGGAACTGGTATTCAGCTCGGCATTGTCCGTCAGGTGGGCCTTGATGATCGGGGTCAGCAGCTCCACCATATTTTGCGAATGTTTGCGTGTCGCTTCGTCCGGGTGCTTTTGCGCGATATCAAGCTGCATTGTTACCCAATAAGCCAGCATGCGTTCGCCTTCGACAGTGGATTTGATGGTCAGCAGCTCGCGGCGCACGTCCGGATGCTCGATGATCGTTGCCCTTTTCTGATTGCCGGGATCCTGGTCGATCGGCTGGCTTTGCAGGCGCTCCAGCGCGTAATTCAGGCCGTTCTGGTAGGCCACTTCGCTGAGGCCAAGGCCTTGCATGCCGACGCCGAGGCGTTCTTCGTTCATCATAACGAACATGGCTTTCATGCCCTTGTTCTGCTCGCCGACGAGCTGGCCTGCGGCGCCATCGAAATTCATTTCGCAGGTGGCACTGCCGTGCAGGCCCATTTTTTCCTCAATGCGGCCACAGCTCACGCCGTTGCGCTCACCCGTTTCCGGCGTGACTTTTGGCACGACAAAGAGGCTGATGCCCTTGATGCCTTTCGGCGTTGCCGGGTCTTCGATGCGGGCGAGGACGAGGTGAGCGATATTGTCTGTCATGTCCTGATCACCGGAGGAGATGAAAATTTTGGTGCCGGTGAGCTTGTAGGTGCCGTCCGGCTGCTTGACGGCCTTGGTATTGACGAGGCCGAGGTCGGTGCCGCACTGCGGTTCCGTCAGGCACATCGTTCCCGACCATTCACCGGAGACAAGTTTTTCCAGATAGGTGTTTTTTTGTTTATCGGTGCCATATTCATGCAATACCGTATAGGCAGCATGCGAGAGACCGGGATAAAGGCCAAAGGCAATGTTGGCGGAGCTGATCATCTCGCTCATCGCCGTATTTAATACGAGCGGCATGCCCAGACCGCCATATTTGGCATCACAGGCGAAGGATGTCATGCCGGCAGCGCAAAACTGTTCATAGGCTTTTTTAAAGCCCGTGGGGGTTTTGACGCTCTTTGTCTTGCTGTCATAGCTGCAGCCTTCAACATCGCCGACACTGTTCAGGGGAGCCAGAACGTCTTCGGAAATCGAAGCCACCATATCAAGGCATTGGTTAATAGTGTCAACATCAGCCACGTCCTTGAAGGCTTCCAGCTTGGCAAGCTGGCTGACATTCAGAACTTCGTTCAATACAAAACGCATGTCATCGAGGGGGGCTTTATATGTTGTGGCCATTTTTAGGACTCCTGTGGAATGAATCGTTGCTTTGATGGCGGAATTTATAGCAAACATCATTATTTATAGCAAATGTTCTTTTTTTTGAAACTTTTTTGTTATTTTAGTATTGACTTATGAAAATAAAAATGTTAATTATGGTTAACAACTAAAAAAATGTACATCATGTAGAAAGGTAATAAAATGAAAAATAAGATTGAAAATAAAGGAAATAATTCGCCAGGCCCCGCTTTAGGAGATGGAACCCTATTTGTGGGGATTAACCCTGAAACCAATATGCCTATATATACAACACCGACGGATTTTGGCGTGACTATGACCTTTAACGAGGCCAGCAAGTTCGCCGCGACAGACACGTCCTTTAATCATAACGATTGGCGTTTACCAACGGACGTCGAGCTGCAAATGCTTTCTGATGCCAAAGAAGCCATTGGCAATTTTGATACATCTGGTTCGGATGAAACAGGGTTCTACTGGTCTTCAACGGAAAAGAACTGGCTGCGCGACGGCACGGCGCTGACGGCGGTTGCCCAGCGCTTTGGCGAGGTCGCTCGCCGTTTCTCCTTCAGGAAAACGCACCCGGCTGATACAAAGCAGTACCCTCTGCTGAAGACCGACAAGGCCTCCGTTCGTCTGGTCCGGGGTTAATTTTTCCTTCCATTCAGGGCGTATTTCAGGCTATAGCTTAACCGCCCTGAAGAGAGGAATATTTTAATGAAAAACGAAGTCCTGACAGCCGTGAGCGATATCAAGTCCTCGCTGGAACTGTTGAGGAGGCATCTTTGACTGGGATCGCGCCCTTCACAGGCTCTCTGAGCTAAACGCGCTCGCTGAAGATCCCTCGCTGTGGGAAAATCAGGAACGTGCTCAGAAAATCCTTAAGGAACGCACACGGCTGGATACGCAGATTTCCGCCGTCAAATCGCTGCAGGCGACGATGGACGATAGCATCGGTCTCATCGAGTTGGGCGAGCTGGAAGGCGATGCGGCAATTGTCACCGAAGCGGAAAAGAACCTTTACACTCTGAAAGACGAAGTAACCAAGCGTGGTATTGCGAGTTTGCTGTCCGGTGAGCTGGACGGCAACGATGCCTATCTTCAGATCAATGCCGGTGCGGGCGGGACGGAGTCCTGCGACTGGGCCAGCATGCTTTTCCGCATGTACATGCGGTGGGCCGATAAAAAAGGCTACAAACTGGCACTGATGGATAAGCAGGACGGCGAAGTCGCCGGCATCAAAAACGCCATTCTCGAAATTAAAGGCGAGAATGCCTATGGCTGGCTTAAGTCTGAATCCGGTGTGCATCGTCTGGTGCGCATATCGCCTTTTGACTCCAATGCTCGGCGGCATACAAGTTTCACTTCCGTTTCAGTAACGCCGGTGGTCGATGAAAATATAGATATCAAGATAGAGGATAAAGACCTGCGCGTGGATACTTACCGTTCGCAGGGAGCGGGGGGACAGCACGTCAATAAAACCGATAGCGCCGTGCGCCTGACCCACCTGCCGACCGGCATCGTCGTCGCCTGCCAGAACCAGCGCTCCCAGCACCAGAACCGCGCCTTCGCCATGAAAATGCTCAAGGCGAAGCTCTACGACCGCGAAGTGCAGGCGCGGGAGGCGCTCCGCGACGAAAAGGAAGCCGCCAAAACCGACATCGGCTTCGGCCACCAGATNNTATGTGCTGCAGCCTTATCAGCTGGTAAAAGATCTTCGCACCGGCTATGAAACTTCGGATACGCAGGGTACGCTCGATGGCGATCTTGATCCATTCCTTGAGGCATCACTTGCGCAGAAGCTGACTGACAAGGGCAATGCTAAAAAAGTTGCTTATGAGGATCTGGATTAACCGAAAGCGGACGACAGCATGTTGTGGACTTTCCGGCGCATTTTCTGTCTGAAGCCCTTTGTCTGAAGCTCTGAAAGAACAGCCTGCACAGGAGCGAGCAGGGCACCGGCTTGCTCCATCGTTTGTAATGTTTTTATATTCTCTACTTTATCGTCGGTAAGAACGCCATTCCCGACAAGGTCACTCAGGATGCAAACTTCATAACCTGCCCTGCGTGCATCAAGAACGGTTTCTTTTACGCAGGCGTTAAAATTAAATCCGCAGACAAGCAAAAGCTTTCTCTTGTCCTGTTGCAGGGTGGCGCCAATATCGCTGCCTGCAAAAGCAGAGTCCTGATCTTTAACGATCAGTGTATCGCCTGTTTCCGGCGCATACTCATAGAAGTCGCTTGGTGTCATACCGGGCAGGGCGTAGGAAACTGCGTAAACCGGGATTTTTGCCTTTCTGAATTCAGGCGTTAAGGTGCCAATGTTTTTTGAGACAGTAACTGTTTCTTCATTGCCAAGCCCTGTTTTTGGAATGCAGAAGAGAGCTTGCACATCAATAACAAGTAATGCTACTTCACCCTCATATTTCAAGATAAGTTTTTTAAGGTTCTTGGGGTCAAAGAAATCTGAAGTTTCCTGGAGGCGCTGCGGCAGGGTCGCTATATCAGCAGGGGCATTTGTTGCTGACGAGTGTTTTTTGAAGAGTTTATGTTGGTGAGACATACTTGGAATTTCCCCTTGAACTAAAGTATTACTATTATACATAATATATTCAAGGTGGTCAATAAGATTGGCACATAACAACCAATTGAATTTATTTGATAATTTAATGAAGCTGGGGCTTTTAAAGCTTTGTTCCGCTATGGATCGCCATGATTGCATAGGATAGAGGGATGCTGCCGATTTTTGAAGGCTTACTTCGGCACCAGCTGATCCAAGGCCTTTTGTGCAGAAACATTGCCTTGATCCGCCGCTTTGTGCCACCAGAAAATCGCCTGACTATAATCTTGTTTGACGCCATTACCGTCGTAGTAAGCATTTCCTAAAAGAAATTGCGCATCAGCGTTGCCTTGATTTGCCTGTTTCTCCCACATATTGATCAGAGTGGCGGGAATTTGAGCCTTGCTTTCTGTTCCTCCATCTTTCTTTGAAGAACTTTGAGCATCGGTCTGCGCATTATTATCTTGATTGCCCTGAGCATATATTTTTGTCGTCACGCCGGTCATGAGGGCTGTGCAGAACAAAAGAGAAGCAAACAAATTCATTTTATGATACAGCATTTTCTTATCTCCAAATTTGGACGCCAATTCAAAGCTTAGCACGGGTATTCTGGATGATCCACTAAAGCTTTATTCCCGTATGAATCGCCGCAATACCCCCGGACAGATTGATGTAGCGTACTTTTTCAAACCCGGCCTTTTTCATGCGTGCGGCGAGTTCAGTCTGGTTCGGGAACTGGCGGATGCTTTCAACAAGGTATTGGTAGCTGTTGCGGTCATTGGCAATAACCTCACCGATTTTCGGGATCACGCGGAAAGAATATTCGTCGTAAATTTTACGCAGGGCCGGATTGGTAACCTGGCTGAATTCAAGACAGAAGAACTGTCCGCCGGGTTTCAGCACGCGATAAGCTTCTTCCAGCGCATCATCTATTTTCGGCACATTCCGCAGGCCGAAAGAGATTGTGTAGAGGTGATAGCTGTTGTCGGCGAAGGGCAGGGACTCGGCATTACCCACAACCCACTTGAAACCTTTGAGATAGCCGCGGTTGATGGCGCGGTCCTTGCCGACGTCGAGCATTTCCTTGTTGATGTCGCAGATGGTGATGTGCGTCTTGTCGCCAGCCGCGGCTTCGCCGCCATTTATATTGCAGCGTAGCTGCTGCCTGTAGCGGAAAGCAATATCACCCGTACCGCCCGCAACATCCAGCAGAAGCTTGCTAGCGGAGGGGCGCAGCATCGCTACAAGCCTATTTTTCCATAGCCTGTGAATGCCGCCGGACATCAGGTCATTCATCAGGTCATAACGGCTGGCCACTGAATCAAATACGGTTTCAACGAGGCGCGCTTTTTCATCCGGCTTGACGCGCTTATAGCCAAACCATTGAGATTCTTTATTTTTGTTTTTCAAATGTGCTACCATTATGCAGGGGAGTATAGGCTTTTCATGTCATTTTATAAACATGTCTTTTTATAGGGCAATCGCGACCGTCGGCGGATTTACACTGGCAAGCCGCCTTATGGGCTTTGCGCGTGAGGTGTTGACGGCCAGTTTTCTCGGCGCGGGGCCGGTGGCGGACGCCTTTTTCATCGCGCTGAAACTGCCCAACTTTTTCCGGCGCATCACGGCGGAAGGCGCGTTCAGCGTTTCCTTCGTGCCGATGTTCTCCAAGATTCTGGAGGGCGAAGGCAAGGACGAAGCCAAAAAATTTGCCGAGGAAGCGCAGGCAGTCATGCTGGCGGTGCTGGTGCCATTCACGATGATCTGCATGATGGCCATGCCGTGGGTGCTCTATGTGATCGCTCCCGGCGTGCATTGCGCTGCGGGCGATACGCAGTGCAATCCGCTGCGGTACGATCTTGCTGTGTCATTCACGCGCATCACGTTCCCTTATATCCTGATGATGTCGCTGACGGCACTGCTGGGCGGCGTGCTGAATTCCTTCGGCAAGTTTGCCGCTTTCGCTTCCGCCCCGATGTTCTTCAATGGTGTGCTGATTACCGCGCTGCTGTTCGGCTCCAGACTATTTCAAACCAGCGGTTATGCACTGGCGTGGGGTCTGGCAGCTGCGGGCATCGTGCAATTTTTGTGGATGCTCTACAATTATAAAATGATCGGCTATGTTCTGATGCCGCGCCGTCCCGTGCTGACGCCGCGCATCCGTAAGCTGTTCAACCTGATGATACCGGGCGCGCTTGGCGCCGGTGCTGCGCAGATCAACCTGTTCGTCGACATGATTTTGGCCTCGCTGCTGCCTGTCGGCTCTATTTCATTCCTCTATTATGCCGACCGTTTGTACCAGTTGCCGCTGGGCGTGATCGGTGTTGCTATCGGCACGGCCTTGCTGCCCATGCTCTCCAAAGCTTTAAAGACAGAAGAGAAAGGCGAGGTTGTCAAACTGATAGGTCTTGGATTTGAAACGGGGCTGATGCTCTCGCTGCCGGCGGCCATCGGACTGACGGTGATTGCGGGCGTGATCATGTCCGTCCTGTTCGAACACGGTCAGTTCACGCATGAAGACAGTATCCAGTCCTCCCATGCCCTGACCGCCTATGCGATCGGTCTGCCAGCCTATGTGCTGTCGCGTGTTTTCAGCACGGCTTATTTCGCCCGCGAGGATACGAAGACGCCCGTCAAATTCGCTGTCACTTGCGCGATCATTAACACCGTCTTGGCGCTGCTGCTAATTACGCCGCTGAAGCATGTCGGCATAGCTCTGGCGACGGGAATCACCGCCTGGATCAACCTTGCGCTGCTGATGCGTGGCCTGCACAAGAAGAAGCATCTCGATCTGCCGTCCCATTCTGTTAAAAGGGCGGGCCTGATACTCGTTTCCGGCCTGATTATGGCTGGCGTGATCTGGGGTCTGGATACCTATGTTCTTGATACCCAGACGGGCAGGCT
>PLXM01000157.1 GCA_003153235.1 Rhodospirillales bacterium | reverse complement strand
CGGCAAGATGGATATCTTCTATGGCATGACACACCTGCGCGGTGATCCGCTGGGCAGTATTTTTGCAAGTCTCAGCGAGGAAGAACAACGCGTGCTTGCTAAGGACCTCGCGGATTTTGCCGCCCGCATGGCGCACGCGATGCCGACGCATCAGGGATTATTTGCCGTTCACGGCGACTTGCATAGCGACAATATACTTGTCGATCCGGAAACAAAGCGGCTTACCGGCATTATCGACTTCGGCATTGTCGACTATGTGCCAAAAGACCAGCTGCATGTACCGTTCTTCGTGGGAACGCCCGCTTTCAGAAGCATGATCAAGGAAGAATGTGCGGCGAGAATGACAGGGTCTCCTGATGTACCAGCCGGAGAGAAAAGCGGCCTCTATCAAAAGCGGGGTCCGGGCTATGTTTAGGGAAGATTTCACACGGACGGCAAAAAAAGCAGAAGGGATGAGCGATAACGCTTTCATCGACGCTATTCTTGAGGAACGACCGGATCTGGCGGGGAAGATGGCTTATGCACCGGAGCAGGGGGTTTGTGCGCACACCGTTTTTGTCGGCGACGAAGTTTTCAAGACCGCGCGTTCTAACGACAAATGGACGGAAGAACGCAGCGAATATTTCATGCGCGGCATCGAGCGCGAGCACGACATTCTCCAACGTTTGAATGACAGGGGAATGCCTGTGCCGGAGCTGACCTATGAAGGGAAAAGCTTTCCTTTCTTTGGCATGACCCGATTGTCAGGACAGCGATTAACGCCTGAAGGCCTTAAGGAAATGCCGGTAAAAGAGAAAGAAAGTTTGGCAAAGGAAATCGCTGCTCTTTGCGTCGGTATTTCCAGCGCTATATCGCCGGAAGAAGCAAAAAATCTTGGTGTCGATGTACCGCTGCCGGGCATAAGCTTTACGCCGCAGAGCCTGCAGGAGGCGCTTGCAAACCCTGATGTTCGCAAGGCTCTGGGAGACAACGCGGAGTTTTTTACGCAGAAGGTACGGGAATATAGCGATATGCATCACGAGAGATACGCAGGCCGCGCTCCTTCCTTCATGCATGCCGATTTAAGTCCCGGCAACATATTATATGATCCGCAGACAAAAAAACTTTCGGGCTTTATCGACTTTGGCGTGAGCCGCGTTGCTTTCCCCGATGAAGGGCTGGGCGTTTTCTGCATGACATATCCGGATTATTTCTCCCGCATGGTTCTGAAAGAATATTCTCATCTCCAGCCTGTGCAGGTGACGCGTGAAGACGTGCGGTTGTGGGAATGCGTTTATGCCGTCAATCGGGTGGCCGAAGTTGCCCGCGAGAAGCCGGAAGGATGGGAGCAACGCATGAGGAATTATGCAGATGGCATGCGCGAAGCAATAGCTTCACCGCCGGCGGCATCTTCTTTGCCTCGTCCGCAGGCCCAAAAAACCCCTTGATATTCTGGTAATATAAGGTAGGATGGGCATCTCTTAAAAAGACCGGAGTTGCCCCATGAATACCCTCGTGATGATGCGTCATGGCGAAAGCCAGTGGAACAGGGAGAACCGTTTCACGGGATTTACCGATGTCGATCTCAACGACACGGGCGTAGCCGAAGCCAAAAAGGCCGGTCAGGCGCTCAAGGGCATCAAGTTCGACAAAGTTTATACATCGACGCTGAAGCGCGCCTACACCACGGCGGCGCTGGCCATGACCGAAGCGGGACAAAACCCGCCGGTGGTGAAGCACGATGATCTGCGCGAGCGCGACTACGGCGACCTCACCGGCCTCAACAAGGACGAGACCCGCAAGAAGTTCGGCGACGAGCAGGTGCATATCTGGCGGCGCAGCTACGACGTGAACCCGCCCGGCGGCGAGAGCCTCAAGGNNTGCTGGCCGCGCACGGCAATACGCTCCGCGCCATGCTGATCGTGCTGGGCGAGAATACGCCCGAGAACATCAACAACGCCGAGATCGCGACAGGAGTGCCGCTGTATTTCGAATACGATGGAAATAAACTGAAAAGGAAAGCTGCATGACCAATGCAACACTCGTCATCCTGCGCCACGGTCAGACGGATTATAACGTTAAGCACCTCATGACCGGTCAGAGGGATATTCCGCTTAACAATCACGGCGAGGAGCAGGCGCGTGAAGCGGGCGTGCTCATCAAGGATATCCCGTTTGACAAAGTTTACAGCTCGACACTGAGCCGCGCTTTCAACACGGCGGCGCTAGCGCTCAAGACGGCGGGGCAGGATTTGCCGATTGAACAGCGCAAGGAAATCGTCGAGATGGATAACGGCGATTTTACCGGTCACAGCCGCACGGAAGATCCGGTCGTGGCTAATTGGCCCGCCGTTTATGACCTGCGCTGGCCGAACGGCGAGTCACTGAAAGATGTCGTCGAGCGTGTGAAGGAATTTTTTGATGCGAATATCGCGCCGCGTCTGGAGCGCGGAGAAAACGTGCTGATCGTTGCGCATTCCGTCGTTCTGGCTGCTTTTGAAATTGCGCTGGGTATGGTCGATGCGCCGTCAGGTGACGGGTTGATGACCAAGAAAAAGATCCCTAATGCAGCGCCGCTGGTATGTGACTATGAGGACGGCGTTTTGAAGAGCCACCATTTCATCGAGAATCCGGCGACGGCGAAAGCCGCCAACCAGAACACGCCGCCCGCGAAAAAGAATCCGCGTCCGCGCCGTCCTGCAATTTAAGCTTTTATTGTTGCCGTAACGGGAACGCGCGGGAACAAAATCGCAGAAAATTCAAAGAATTTTTCTCGCGCATCCCTTTGATTTTCTGAAATGAATTTCGTGTGCAGTCCGCCGCATGGAAAAAACAGATTGACGGTCGGGGATCAACTGTGTGCAAATATACACATGCTCGCGAAGTGTCGCTGGGGCAGTCAAATCAGAAAAAATCAGGAGTTACTTTTTCCGGTCGTAAATCCGGATGGTGTAATCGGCGGACTCTCCGGGCTGGGCCTTGTGGAATTCGTTCTTTGTTTCCAGCCATTCCTTGCGGTTGAAGGCGGGGAAGGTGGCATCGCCTTCCGGCAGCATGTGGACTTCGGTGAGATACAGGCGGTCGGCCAGCGGCATGGCCAGCTTGTAGATTTCCGCCCCGCCGATGACCATGACTTCATCCACCTTGGTTTCGGCGGCGATTGTCTTGGCGGTATCGAGCGCTTTTTCCAGCGTCGTGGCGACGATGATACCGGGGCGCGCGTAGGAGGCGTCGCGCGTGATGACGATATTGGCACGGTCTTTCAGTGGTTCATGGAGGGATTCAAATGTTTTGCGGCCCATGATGACAGGTTTGTATTTCGTCATGCGCACGAAGTACGCGAATTCGCTTTTGATGCTCCAGGGAAGCTTGTTGTCCTTGCCGATCACACCGTTTTCGGCGGCGGCGGCGATAAGGGAAATTCTCATGGTTTCTTTTTTAAATTTGTTTTTTTGCGCAGGCGGAAGAATTCCACGCTCGGAGTTGCCCTGCCGTTGTAGACATGGGGCTTTCTGACGGAGACGCGCACGGCATCGACAGTTTTTATTTTAAGGCAAAACGCGATCAGCTCCTCGACGAGTGTCTCGAGAAGTTCCGTATGCGGGCGTTTGGGCCAGTTTTCTGTGACGTATCTGAAAGGGAGGTCGTAGTCGAGGCAGTCCTTGATATTTTTTCCGGTGAACGCGCTCTGGAACCTGAAAAGGTCTATGTCGACAAGGACTTTCTGTTTCTTTTGCGGATGGCGTTCCCAGCCTGCAATGCCGACCTTGATTTCGACATCAATGTCATGCAGCGACGTTTTCTGGTAGTTGTGCGGACTGTCCTGTGTCATCACACCGCCACCTTGCCCTTGATGACGTCGTGATGCTGGTAATTTAGCAGCTCGAAGTCCTCATATTTGAAACCGAAGATATCCTTCACCGCCGGAT
>PLXM01000154.1 GCA_003153235.1 Rhodospirillales bacterium | reverse complement strand
GTTTCCCAGATGACGTCGCGGCCGAATTTTTCCCCCATGAACATCTGCAGGAGCAGTTCGCGGATCGGTTCCAGCGTTGCGTAGGGGATCATGATCTCGATACGGCCCGAGCGATCGCCCATGTCAATGCGCAGACGGACAAGAACGCCGGCGTTGTTGCTTTGCGTGATGGTGGCGAAGCGCGGGTTGGTTTCGATGCGCTCCAGTCTGAAACTGACAGGCGAGAGCGGGTCGAAAGCTGATGACAGGTCGTTCAGCACGACATGCACCATGCGTTCGATCAGCTTCGTTTCAATGGTGGTGTAGGGCCGCCCCTCGACGCGCAGCGCCGATGTGCCGCGCCTTCCGCCAAGCAGCACGTCGACAATCGCGTAGATGAGCGCGCTGTCAACGACCATGAGGCCATGGTCGTCCCACTCTTCCGCGTTGAAGATCGACAGCATGGCCGGCAGCGGGATGGAATTGAGGTAGTCGCCGAAGCGCACCGACGAGATGTGATCGAGGCTGATCTCGACGTTATCGGAAGTCAGGTTGCGCAAGCTGGTGGACATCAGGCGCACAAGGCGGTCGAAGACGATGTCCAGCATCGGCAGGCGCTCGTAGTTGACAAGCGCGTTGTTGATAAGCTCCATGATGCCGGTCTTGCCGCCGCCTTTGTCGTCGCCGTCAAAGCCGAGCAGGCTGTCGATCTCGTTCTGGTCGAGGATGCGGCCGTCTTCGCCGGTCTTCGGACCTGCGGGTTCATTCGCTGCTGCTTCCCATTCAGCCGCCATGCGCGCTTCTTCAGCGGCTTTGGTTTCTTCGGGTGTCTGGGCTTTCGCCTGGTTTTCTGTCGGGTTGCTCATTGCACAAGGATCTCCTGAAAGAGAACGTCGCGGATTTTGACGTTGGGCGCCGCCGCGCGGATGCGGCTTAAGAGTTCTATTTTCATGCGGTAAATGCCGGAGGTGCCGCGCAGGTCCTCGATCCGGAGCTCGCGCAGATACATCTGGAACTGGTCAACAACGCGCGGCAGCACAGCATCCAGCTTTTCCTTCTCCATCGCGTTATCCAGCTCGACCTTAAGCGAGATCTTGAGGAACCGCGGCTGCTTGGCCGGGCTGTTCAGGTTGACGATCATCGGCGGAATGTCTTCAAAGACGCCGGGCGTGCCCGCGTCTTTATCCCCTTGCAGAGCGCTGCAGGCAGCAAAATCCTTGTCGCCTTCCTTGACGTTTTCGCAGGAAGGAGCCTTGTGCGGCAGGAACTTGTCGAGGAAGCCCATGAAGTAAGCGCCGGCGCCAAGTCCGCCGATCAGCAGCAGCCCGAGCACCACGAGCAGGATTATTTTTTTACGCGTAAACCGCGGTGCTGCTTCCGCGTTGCCAGCGCTTTCGCCGCCCTCAGCGCCGTCTTTTTCGTCAGCGCCTTTTTTCTCAGCCTTGAGTTTGTCGTCTTTAGGCTTTTCCTCTTTAGGCTTATCGTCTTTTTTGGCTTTTTTATCTTCGGCCATTGTTCCCCACAATTACGGCAAGCCAATCGCAAGACTGGCCAACTAACCTCCTATAAACCCTGCATATATCGTGCCACGCTTTATATGTGCTGTCATTTTAATTTTGGAGGCGCCGGCAGAAATTACCCCTTTGTCCGAAAGGTTATCGGCTGATCTGCAGAAATACGCCGAGCAGATAGTAATTAATTCATTGAAAATAAATAGTAATTCAGGCTGGCACGGTTTCTGCATTGTCTTGTTTCGGGTTAATAGCGTCAAGACCGGCACAAAAAAAGCAGGCGGGCGCAAGACAAAGAGAATAAGGGTGGTGAACTATGGAGAACCTGACTTATATAGGTTTGTCGCAGCAAATGGCGCTTTCACAGCTTATGGATGTGACCGCCAACAATATTGCGAATATGAATACGCCGGGTTTCAAGTCCCAGAACTTGATGTTCAAGGAATACGTTAACCAAACGCGGCAGGAGGGAGAAAAAATCTCCCAGGTTCAGGATTATGGGTCATACCGCAATCTGTCGCAGGGAACACTGACCCAGACACAGAATAGTCTCGATGCTGCCATCGACGGCAAGGGATATTTTACCGTGCAGACGGCACAGGGTATCCGTTATACGCGTGACGGGTCTTTCAGCCTCGACAGCAGCGGCAACATTGTCACCAAGTCCGGAGACCAGGTCATGGGTGACGGCAACAGCCCGCTCACAGTGCAGCAGGGCGCAGGACACATTACCATCAACAGCGATGGATCGGTCAGCACCGAGCTGGGCACGGTCGGAAAACTCAAGCTGGCGTCGTTCGGCGACGAGCAGTCCCTTGCCCCCGTCGGCAACAATCTTTTCGACGCGCAGGGCGCGCCCGAGCAGACGGTCGACAAACCGCATGTCATGCAGGGCATGATCGAAGGGTCGAATGTCCAGCCGATCACGGAGATGAACCGGATGGTAGAGATCTCGCGCATGTATCAGGCCGCGCAGCACATGATCATGACGGATCATGATGATCAACGCACGATGATTCAACACTTGACGCAAGTTTAACAGGTAAAAAGGAGACATAGCCATGTCACTCACACTCGATATCGCCGCCACCGGGATGGCCGCTCAGGAACTGAACGTCAATACCATCTCGAACAATATCGCCAACATGACCACGACGGGCTACAAGCGCCAGCGGGCGGAATTCCAGGATCTGCTTTACCAGACCATTATCCCTCCGGGATCCACCTCTTCCGATACAAACACGGTTGTTCCTTCGGGGATTCAGGAAGGCCTTGGCGTCAAGACCGGATCCCTCTACCGCATCGACCAGCAGGGTGCACTGGAACAGACATCCAACAATTTTGACGTCGCCAATCAGGGTGCGGGTTTTTTCCAGGTGCTGATGCCGGATGGCACGACCTCTTATACCNNAGTCAGGGCAGCTGGTGACATCGCAGGGGTATCTGGTGCAGCCGAACATTACGATCCCGACGAATGCTGTAAGCGTGAACATCAATCCCGCAGGTCAGGTTCTGGTCACGATCGCCGGTCAGACCGTTCCCAGCAACGTCGGGCAGATCCAGCTGGCTGTTTTTCCCAATAATGCCGGACTGAANNGGCTACGGCACGCTGCAGCAGGGTTTCCTTGAATCCTCGAACGTGGACGTGGTGTCTGAAATTACCAATCTTATTCAGGCGCAGCGCGCGTACGAGATGAATTCCAAAGTGATACAGGCCGGCGACCAGATGCTCAGCACGCTGACATCGCTGACGGCATAAGCTGATTTTTAAAAGTGGGGTTTAATATGCGCACATTGAAAACAGAAAAAACACCGGCCCTGAAATACCTGCTGCTGGCGGTGCTGATGACATCATGCATGGCGGCTCCCGCTTTTGCGGCAGCGATGCCGAAACCGGACAGCGTCATCACCCATGACCAGATCATCGTCAGCGATGTGTTTGACGGCGTGACGGGCACGGATGCAGACCATTATCTCGCACCTGCGCCAGCTCCCGGAAAGACGATGACGCTCAGCACCTACGACCTGACGCGCATTTCAGATGCATTCAGCCTCGGCTGGACGCCGGACGGCGATGCGGATCATGTCGTTATCCGCCGTGCCGACAACCAGATCGACCGCTTCGACGTGCAGGCGGCGCTGGCGCAGAAGATGAAAGAAGAGATGGGCGGTCAGAGATTCGATATGGAAGTTTCCGATAGCTCCATTGGCTTTTCTGTTCCTGAAATGGCTGAAAAAACCGTTGCTGTTGAAAAACTGACATATGATGCCGCGGCAGGCACTTTCAGGGCTCTCGTTGCCGCCGCCGCCGCTCCCGGCGTTAAGAAAGAGATCAGCGGACACTACTATCCCATCAGCCAGATTCCGGTATTGAGAACGCCGCTGCGCCCCGGTGACGTCATTTCCGCGAATGATATTGATTACGTTGACATGCTCTCGACCAGCATCTCCTCTTCCATGATCACGGAAGCTTCCGGTCTGATCGGCAAGACGCCGCGACGCGGCATCGTTGCCATGAAGCCGCTGACAATGGCTGACGTGCAGCAGCCGGTTATCGTCAAGAAGGGCGACCTTGTTACTATGGTACTCAAAAATAATGCCCTCAGCCTGACGGTTCAGGGCCGCGCCATGGACAACGGCGCCGAGGGAGATGCCATCCGCGTCATGAACCCGAGTTCGAAACAGGTTATCGATGCCGTCGTGACCGGTGCCGAGACCGTCAACATCAAGCTGCCGACAAACGCCCTTTAAACGACTAGAAGAACAGGAGAATGACCATGATCCGCTTTAACAACCGCATAACAAACATCCTGAAGGGCACAACCTGCCTGACAGCTGTTCTGCTGCTCTCGGCCTGCGGCATACCGGAGAACCTCGCCGCCATCGGCAAAACGCCGCAGGTAACGAAGATTGAAAACCCCACGCAGATGCCCGGATACAAGCCTGTTTCCATGCCGATGGCACAGGAAGTGGTCAATAGCGAACCCAATTCCCTGTGGCAGGCGAAACGCCAGACCTTCTTCAAGGACCAGCGCGCCGCCAAGATCGGCGACATCGTGACGGTGACAATATCTATAAATGACACAGCCAACCTGCAGAACGAAACAGACCGCAGCAAGACCGGCTCGGAAACGGAGACGATGCCGAACCTGCTTGGTTTTGAATCGGCCCTCGACAAGGTTCTGCCAAAAGCGGTCGACCCGGCCAAGCTCGTCGGCGAGACATCGTCCTCAACCTCCAACGGCACGGGCGCCATCAAGCGCTCCGAGGCGATCAACCTGAAACTTGCGGCGACTGTCATGCAGCTGCTGCCCAATGGCAACTTCGTCATTCAGGGACGCCAGCAGGTCGTTGTCAACAACGAAATGCGCGACCTTGCACTGCAAGGCGTCATCCGTCCGGAAGATATTCTGAATGACAATACGATCTCTTACGAAAAGATTGCTGAAGCGCGTATCTCATACGGCGGCAAGGGCAATCTTACCAACCTCCAGCAACCGGCCTACGGCCAGCAGTTCTTTGACGCGATATACCCCTTCTAGCCGTAACGTTTCCGGTGATTTCCGCCTGATTTGATAATTGAAGATTCTAATTAACCTCACCACCACCCAACCCAACTTGAAGGGGCCGGCTTAAAAAACCGGCCCCCTTTTTTTATTTTCGGGAGGGGAGAGACGCGAGTTTCTTGGCGAGGGTTTTGTATCTTTCGGCGGTGGCCGGAAAGCTGAGGACGAAATCACGCGTCGTGGGATACTCTTTCATTTTCGGCACGCCTGCCGGAATCTGCGCGCCCGCAGGGAACTGCTCGCGGGTGAAATCGATTTCCCTGCCGCCAACCTTGTTGAAATAGTGGCTGATCTTTTGTCCGTCAGGCATCGTCACCTGCGCCCAGACGATCTCGCCGCCGATGATGTCCTGCAGCGCGCAGGCCGTCACCGCACATTGGCCCCATGCCGGATTTTTTGGCGACCAGTTGTCCGGGTCGGAGGATGTTTCGCTGGACCACGCCTTGCGGAAAGCCTCTTTGAGGGATTTGATATCTGCCATGCCGCACCTGCCGGAATTTAATTTTTCTAGTTGTTTAATTTTCCTAATTAATAGACATATCTATAAAACATGTCCAGAGGCAATAACCCATATAATTCCAGAATACCCCTTAATAGGAATTACCATTAACAAGCGTTTTTAATGGCAACAAAATTCTCTATAGTAATGAAAGACTTGAAGGTTATTGAGACTTGATAAAGGCTAGGCTGTGCAGGACCTGAACAACACCAGACCCGGGAAACCTATTTTCGAAAACGACAAGTGGCTGTGGGAGAAGCATTATCCCGAGGGCATCAGCTGGCGTATGCCAATCCTGAAGAAGCCGCTGTTCCACATTTTTGATCATGCGCTGGCAAAATATCCCGACAATATCCTCTGTGATTTTCAGGGAAAATCTTTCACCTACAAGCAAATAGGTTCGTACATTGACCGCGTCGCGCGCGGGCTGCAGGGGCTGGGCGTCAAAAAAGGCGTCAAGGTCGGCCTGTTCCTGCCCAACACGCCTTACTCGTTCATGTTCTACTACGGCATCCTGAAAACCGGCGCTACCGTCGTCAATTACAATCCGCTCTATGTGGAGCGCGAACTCACGCACCAGATTGAGGACAGCGAAACCGACATCATGGTGACGATGGACCTCGCCTTCCTCACCGACAAGATGGACAAGATGTTCCACGCCACGCGGCTGAAGAAGGTGATCGTCTGCCCGATGGCAGCAGTGCTGCCGTTCCCGAAAAACTTCCTCTATCCGCTGTTCAAATTCAAAGATATCTCGCGCGTGAAACCGGATGATCATTACGTATTTTTTAACGATTTCATTAACAACAATGGCCAGCCGGAGCCCGCAACGGTCGATGTTGAAAACGATATTGCCGTGCTGCAATATACCGGCGGCACAACGGGTGTGCCGAAAGGCGCAGTGCTGACGCATGGCAACCTTTACGCCAACGTGCAGCAGACGCTCGGCTGGGTTGGCGGCATCATCGATCCCGGCCGTGATGTCATGATGGGCGTGCTGCCGTTCTTCCATGTCTTCGCCATGACGATCGTGATGAACTGCGCCGTCTGGGCGGGGATGAAGATCGCGCTGCACCCCAAGTTTGTGCTGGATGATTTACTGGATTCCATCAAAAAGCACCGTCCGACATTTCTGCCCGCCGTGCCGGCCATTTTTAACGCCATCGCAACATCGCCGCGGGTGAAAGATATCGATTTCTCCTGCCTCAAGTTCTGCATGTCCGGCGGCGCGCCGCTGCCGGGCGAAGTGAAGCGCCTGTTTGTCGAGAAAACCGGCTGCAGTAACCTCGGCGAGGGTTACGGCATGACGGAAACATCTCCCGTCGTGGCCTTCAACCCCTGCAAGGGGCACATCAAGGACGGCTCCGTCGGCATGCCCATTCCGGGCACGATCATTGAAATCATCGACCGCGATGACGGCGTCTCGGTCATGACCGTCGGCCAGAAGGGCGAGATCTGCATCTCCGGCCCGCAGGTGATGAAGGGCTACTACAACAAGCCGGACGAGACGGCGGAAGTGTTCAAGCACGGGCCGCTGCACACCGGCGATGTCGGCTATATTGACGACGAAGGATACTTGTTCCTCGTTGACCGCATCAAGGACATGATCATCATCCGCGGCTACAAGGTTTATCCGCGCTTCATCGAGGAGGCGCTCTACAAGCATCCCGCGGTTCAGGAATGCATCGTTGCCGGCGTGCCGGATACCGAACGGGGAGAGACCGTCTGGGCGTGGGTCAAGCCGCTGGACGGGCGCACCGTGACGGAGGATGATCTCAAGAAATTTCTTGCGGATAAAGTATCGCCCATCGAGCTGCCGCGCAAAATCATCATCCGCACCAAGCCGCTGCCGCGCACGGCCATCGGCAAGCTCGACAAAAAAGCTGTTCTGGCTGAAGAAGGCATCGTCCGCCCCGTAACAAGCTAGGCTCAGGCCCTATTAATTGACGGATTTCCAAACGGAAGTAAATGTGATTGACTCACGGCAGCAGAAGGGTTGTTTAATGAGTGATAAGCATGAAGTATTTCAGCTATTGATAATTGGAGGCATTGCTGGTGGCCTTGGAGTAAAGCTTCCTCAATTATTTGAAACATGGAAGAAGAAAAAAGACCCTACCTATAAGCTAAGAGAAGCTTATAGGTATTTAGCCATGGCTTTTATTGTGGCCTCTTCAATAAAAGCCCTTGAGACGATTATGAGATTAATGGAGTGAGTAAAGATATTTTCAAAAATATCGATATGGAGACAGTTCCAATTTTTATCCCCAGCGCCGGTGAATCCACAGCCATTGTTCCGGCCGCTCGCGTATCCAGCTTTCCAGCAGGCGGTTGATTTCCATCAGCATTTCGTGCGTGTCTTTTTCCTGGTCACTGGTACTGGGTGTTTTCAGCGCAGGGTAGATGGTTATTTTGAAACGGCAGCCTTCCAGCCTTTCTATGCGTATCGGGTAAACCGGGCACATGAAACGCAGCGCAAAATGTGCCAATGCCGGAGCTGTCATGGCATCGCGCCCAAAAAAGGGTACGGGAATGCCTTCGTTGAGCTTCTGGTCAATCAGCACACCGAGCACGCCGTTTTTCTTGAGCACGGTCAGCATTCCCCGCGCGCCTGCTGCGCCTTTCTGGATATGTTCGACCGCGCCTGAATCACGCGCATGGCGCAACAGGCTGTCCACGCCGGGGTTGTTCGGCTTGCGGTAGACGAGGCTGATGTCGACACCATGCTTCTTGGCGGAGATAGGGCAGACTTCCCAGTTGGCCAGATGCGCGCCGCAGAATATGGCTGGCTTGCCGCTGCGCTGGACAGTTGACAGTATTTCCTTGCCGTCAAAAGTCACACGCTCCCAGATATGGTGCAGGTGCGCGTATTCTGCACCGACGCGGCCAAGATTATCCCACATGCCGAGGATAATTTTTTCGCGCTCTTCCGTGCTTTTTTCAGGGAAGGCCATGGCGAGGTTTTGCCGTGCGGTTTCCGTCGGGGGCAGCAGCGGGCCGATATGCCGGCCGATCCATCCGCCTGCGGCGGAAGCTGTATCCAGCGGCAGCAGGCGGAAAATACCGTAAGCCATATAGGCACAGAGCGTCTCCAGCGCATATCGCAGACGTTTTCCGGAGGGCATCATTAGCGGCTTCTTTTCTTCAGCGCCTGCTCGATGAGCGGAATGATCTCTTCCCTGTTCTGCCAGACAAGGTGCACGGAGAATTTATGTATCCTGGGCTTGAGGCTGGCAGGGATGCGCACATAATCTTTCGCGGTTGTCAGCAGCATGATGCCGCGCGCTTCCGCCGCCGTCAGAATCTCGCGCAGGTCTTCTTCCTCGTAAGCGTAATGGTCGGGGAACGAAGCCCAGCCGTCGACCATTGCGCCGGCGGCATCGAGCGTTTCCTTGAACTTCATCGGCCGGCCAATGCCGGCAAAGGCGAAAATACTCTTGCCTTTGACATCGGGGTTGCTGTCATCCGGCTCCAGCGCGGCAAAGAGAATGGGCGCGGAAGAGTGCCGCCGGATATAGTCGGCGGCGGTGGTTTTATCTTCGCCGATAATGACAAAAGCATCCGCACGGCCGAGGCCGAAGCGCAGCGGCTCGCGCAAGGGGCCGGCGGGCATGACGGATTTGTTGCCGAAGCCGACGGCGCCGTCGACCACCAGCAGCGAGAAATCCTTGTAGATGACGGCGTTCTGGTAGCCGTCGTCGAGCACGACGATATCCGCGCCGCTCTCCATGGCGGCCTGCGCGCCGATGGTGCGTTTGGCGGAAACCCATGTGGGTGCTTTTTCGACCAGCAGGAGCGCTTCATCGCCGACATCATAAGCCGTGTCGCGGCCAGGGCTGACTTGCAGCGGACCGGTTTCTTTTCCGCCGTAACCGCGGGTCAGGATGTGCGGGTTGAAGCCTTTTTCCTGCAGCAGGTCGATCAGCGACAGCACAACCGGCGTTTTCCCCGCGCCGCCTGCGACAACATTGCCTACGCAGATAATCGGCTTTTGCATCGGCACTTGAAAATACAGGTCAAATTTCTTGCGCACCAGCGCCGCATAGATCCAGCTTGCCGGCAGCAGGGCGAGTTTAAGCAGTTTATCCTGCGTTGTTTTCTGCTGGTACCAGAAGGAGGGCGTGCCGAACATCATGAGGCCGCCCTCTGCGGAGCCGGCAGCAGCTCTTTGATAAACGGCGCGAGAGCAGCGGCGATGTCGTCAAGGACATGCGCCTGCTGTTCCGTCCATGCCTTCGCGGCTGCGCTGACTGGTGCGAAATGCTCCGGCTCGCGCAGCGCTAGTTCCAGCGCTTTGCCCAGCATGGTGTCATCATCCACGCGCCGTGCTGCGTTGCGGCTTTCGAAGTCGCTGCAGATCGAGACGAAATTGAACATGTGCGGGCCATAAAAAATAAGGCAGCCGAGCTGCGCAGGCTCGATCGGGTTGTGGCCGCCAATGGGAACGAAAGATCCGCCCATGACGCAGACCGGGCACAGCCTGAAAAATAATCCCAGTTCACCCAGCGTATCGGCAATATAGATATCGTCGTTCCGCCGCGGCTGGTGGTTTTGCGAGCGCAGGCCGTATTTGAGCTCGGCATTATCGGCCATGGCGGCGATGTCGGTTCCGCGCTGCGGGTGGCGCGGTACGATGATGGTCAGCACAGCGTGGTGGCTTTGCTTAAGCTTGTTGTGGACGCGGAAGGCAATTTCTTCCTCGCCGGGATGCGTGCTCGCCCAGAGGACGTGCGGACGCGTGCCGATAGCTTCCTTCAGCGCTTCGAGCTTGGGGGCGTCAAAAGGCAGGGGTGCGGCGGCGTATTTCAGGTTGCCGGACACACGTGTTTCCGCCGCGCCCAGCTGCTTCAGCCGGTCGACCTCGGTCTGGTTCTGGCCAAGGCATAATTTGAACGTGCCGAGAATATCCCTGATCACGCCGCGCGCCAGCTGCCAGTTCTTGAAGGATTTTTCCGACATGCGCGCGTTCAGCAGCACGGCGGGGATGCCGCGCTTGCGGATGCCAGTCAGCATGTTCGGCCAGAAATCGGATTCCGACCAGACGATAAAATCAGGACGCCAGTGGTTGAGAAATTTTTCCGTCCATGCCGGATGGTCGACGGGAATGTATTGATGAAAAGCGCCGGAGGGCAATCTGTCGCCCATGAGTTTCGCGGAAGTGACCGTTCCTGTCGTCACCATCACCTGAATAGCCGGATATTCCGTCAGCAGGCGGTTGATAACGGTCAGCAGCGCCTGCGATTCCCCGACGCTCGCGGCATGGAACCAGACCAGCGGCTTGTTCTCGCGCGGACGCGAGGGCTGGCCGCGCCGTTCACCCGTGCGCGCAGGGTCTTCCTTGCCCTGCTTCAGGCGGCGTTTCAGGTACACCTCAAGCAGGGGGGTCGATACGGACGTCAGGCCTTTGTAAAGGGTCAGCAGCATGCAACAAGATTGGAGTTTTTGGCGCGGATTTCAAGCTTTTCTTGTGAGCCTGCCCAAAAGCATACTAATATAAGCCTCATGGACAAGAAAAAGCAGGCCATCGAGGAATTAAAGAAGCAGCGGCAGCTGGCGCGGGAAAGGCTGGGGCCGGAAGGCGTCAAGGAACTTGAAAAACTAGCCAGGGGGCTGAACAAGCAGCAGGCAGCGACAGCCATACCGCCCGGCTCCGTGCCTTATGACAAAAAAGCAGCCATAGCAGCATTCCAGATGTTCCTCAAGAATCATGGCGACCCAAAAGAGTTCGAGCGCCGCCTGCGCGACATGATCAACAAAAAGAGTCACTAAAAAGGGTCACGGGGGGTTTCATGAGCAATATCCACAACGTCCTCTACGATAAGGAAGAGATTCTCTGGGAAGGGAAGCCCGAAAAAGCCCCCTACATGGTGGGCGCGTTTTTCAGCAGCATTCCGCTTTTCCTCTTCGGTATTCCGTTCGCGGCCATCCCGCTATTTATGCACGTCATGAGCAATGGCAGCCCGATGAGCTGGATGATCTTTGTGATGCCGCATTTCTGGGTGGGTCTCGGGTTGATGTTCGGTCCCATTATTTCCGCGGTGCTGTCGTATCCGCGCATCAACTACGCGATCACCAACCGGCGCGTGATGATCGAGTCAGGTGTTTTTAACTACAACATCAAAACCATCGACAACGATCAGATCTCCAACGCTACTGTGAACGTCAGCATCGTGGATGGATGGTATGGCGGCACAACGGGGACGATCATGCTCTCCGAGGGGCTGGCAAATATAATGTACGTCAGGACGGCCTCGGCCATGTCGCGCCTCGATTGCCTGCTGCACATCAAGGATCCTTACACGGTCTTTAAATTTTTCGGCAAGCTCGAGGTGGATACCAAGACCGACATGCAGTATCCGAATGCCTTGCGCCCATCTTCCAATCCAGGGTATCAGACTACCATCGACGACAAGTTTCCCAAGCAGTAATTATGGAGGATAAAATCGTGTTTCTAAAAACATTTACGGGCTGCCTGTTTTCTGTTCTGGCACTAGCAATCTTTATCACATCAGCTCATGCAGATCCGGCAGCTGATAGTGCGTTGTCCGCTCCCGCCGTCTTTGCTGTCGCAAAAGATGCTGTCGATGACAAAACCGTTCCGGCCTGTGATGCGCCGCTGGCCAAAAAAGAGCTGGCTAAAATGTCGATGGTCAGGGCGATCGATTTTGACAAGCAGCTGCAGTCTAATCTGGGCACTATGGATGCTACAGGCGAGAAATACAGGTTTTGCAAAACGCAGGCTATCCTCACCGCCCGTCTGCCGGGGTCGGGCATGGACCGCGGCGATACCGTCAAGCTGTGCTATATCCTGCAAAATCCGCTGAAGCACAAACAGGCTATTAATCAGGCAAATGAAACACCCGTGACCGGCACCTGTGTTGGAGAACCTCCGGCACCGCCTGCTGCAACTTCTGCGACACCCGCTGCCGGAAAATAAAAGAGTTTAACCCTCAGCCTCGCGGATGACGTCGCGGACGATTTCGAGCGCCCAGTCGACCTGTTCTTTCGAGATTGTGAGCGGCGGAGCGAAGCGGACGACAGTCTCGTGCGTTTCCTTCGAGAGTATGCCCTTGGCCATCAGCATCTCGCAGATTTTGCGAGCGGAGACTTTCTTGGGCTCGAAGTCAACGCCGATCCACAGACCTCTGCCGCGCACTTCGCGGATGAGCGGGCTGTTGATGCCGCGCAGCTGGTTGAGCATGTAGTCACCCAGCACGGCCGAATTGCTGACCATGCCTTCTTCTTCAAGAACATTCAGCGCTTCGAGGCCGACTGCGCAGGCAAGCGGATTGCCGCCAAATGTAGAACCATGGCTGCCGGGCACGAATAATCCCATCACTTCTTTCGAGCCGACCAATGCGGAGACCGGCAGCACGCCGCCGCCGAGAGCCTTGCCGAGGATCAGCGCATCCGGCACGGCGTTTTCGTGCTGGAAGGCGAACATTTTTCCGGTGCGGCCAAGGCCTGACTGCACTTCGTCCATAATCATCAGGACTTTTTTGTCAGTGCAAAGTTTGCGCAGGTCGCTTAAGAATCCCTTTGGCGGCACCTTGATGCCGGCCTCGCCCTGTATCGGCTCCATCAGCAC
>PLXM01000165.1:8049-12611 GCA_003153235.1 Rhodospirillales bacterium | reverse complement strand
GGCCAGCCCAGGGTCGAGAACGGCCACAGCGCCGAGGAGAACCATGTGTCCAGCACGTCAGGATCACGTTCCAGCTTCACGTCATTGCCAAATTTCTTGCGTGCTTCGGCATAGGCTTCTTCTTCCGTCTCAGCGACGAATAATGAACCATCGGGTGCGAACCACGCCGGAATCTGGTGACCCCACCATATCTGGCGGCTGATGCACCACGGCTGGATGTTGCGCATCCATTCGTAATAGGTCTTTGCCCAGTTGGACGGGATGAATTGCGTGCGTCCGTCCTCAACAGCCTTAATCGCCGGTTGTGCCAGCGTCTTGGCATCAACATACCACTGGTCGGTCAGGAACGGCTCCAGCACAACAGACTTCGATTTTTCATCGTGCGGAACGGCGTGGACATGCGGCTCGATCTTCTCGATGAGCTCCAGCGCTTCCATCTCGGCAACGATTTTCTTCCGCGCATCGAAACGGTCGAGCCCCTGATATTCTTCAGGAACCTGATCATTCAGTTTTGCATCTTTGTCGAAAACGGAAATGATCGGCAGATTGTGGCGCTTGCCGACTTCGAAGTCGTTGAAATCGTGCGCGGGGGTGATCTTGACGGCACCGGTGCCTTTTTCGGGATCGGCATATTCATCGGCGATAATCGGGATCGGGCGGCCAACAATCGGCAGTATGGCGAATTTGCCGATAAGGTCTTTGTAGCGTTCATCATCCGGATGCACGGCAACGGCGGCATCGCCCAGCATCGTTTCCGGACGCGTGGTGGCGACAACGATAAATTTCTCCGTCTTTCCTTCCACCGGATAGCGGAAGTGCCACATATGGCCTTTTACTTCGATCAGCTCGACTTCAAGGTCGGACACGGCGGTGTGCATCTTCGGGTCCCAGTTGACGAGGCGCTTGTCGCGGTAAATCAGTTTCTCTTTATAAAGCTGCACGAATACTTTGCGCACGGCCTTGTTCAGACCTTCGTCCATCGTGAAGCGTTCGCGCTCCCAGTCCGGCGTGGTGCCAAGGCGGCGCAGCTGCGTGGTGATCGTATTGCCGGACTCTTTCTTCCAGTCCCAGACGCGCTTCAGGAATCCCTCGCGGCCAAGGTCGTGACGGCTCTTGCCTTCCGTGGCCAGCAAACGCTCGACCACCATCTGCGTCGCGATGCCCGCATGGTCGGTCCCCGGCTGCCAGAGCACATCCTTGCCCTGCATGCGTTCATAGCGGCTGAGAATATCCTGCAGCGTCATGTTGAGCGCATGGCCCATGTGCAGGCTGCCCGTGACATTGGGCGGCGGCATCGGGATGCAATAAGGCGCCTTGTTGCTCTTCACATTCGCGCCGAAGACTCCTGACTTTTCCCAAAGCTGGTAATATTTCTTTTCAACGTCTTTTGACTGGAATGTTTTCTCGAGCATTTTTTCTTCCCTTTGTAGATTATAGATAATGCCTAAATCCCATTGATTTGTGAAGACTTTTTGCACAGAATAAGAGCCTGAATGAAAGAAGGAATACCTTAATGAAAACGCGCGTTGAAAGCGACTCTATGGGCGAAGTTGAAGTTCCCGCTGATAAATACTGGGGCGCGCAGACGCAGCGGTCATTCGAAAATTTCAAAATCGGCACCGAGAAGATGCCACTGCCGCTGATCCGCGCGCTTGGCGTGCAGAAAAAAGCCGCTGCCATGACGAATATGGAATTAGGTGCGCTGGACAAAAAACTGGGTCAGGCCATTGTTCAGGCTTCGGAAGAAGTTATGGACGGGAGCCTCAATGACCATTTCCCCCTCGTCGTCTGGCAGACAGGCTCCGGCACGCAGACCAATATGAACATCAATGAAGTCGTTTCCAACCGCGCCATCGAAATTCTTGGCGGCGTCATGGGTTCAAAAAAGCCCGTTCACCCGAATGATCACGTGAATATGGGACAGTCATCGAACGACAGTTTCCCGACGGTCATGCACATCGCCGCGGTTGAGCAAATGCATCACGAGCTTATTCCGGCGCTTGAACATCTGAATACGGCACTGCAAAAGAAATCGGCAGAATTCAAGGACATCATCAAGATCGGCCGCACGCACCTGCAGGACGCAACACCGGTGACGCTGGGACAAGAATTTTCCGGCTATGCGACGCAGGTGAGATATGGAGTCGCGCGCGTGAAATCCTGCCTGCCGCGCCTGAGCCAGCTGGCGCAAGGCGGCACAGCCGTCGGCACCGGCCTGAATTGCAAGAAGGGATTCCCTGAACTGTTTGCGCGGCATGTGTCGACGATTACCGACATCCCTTTCATCACTGCGGAAAACAAATTCGAAGCCATGGCGGCGCATGACGCAATCGTCGAGGCTTCTGGCGCGGCGAATACTATCGCCTGTTCGCTGATGAAGATCGCCAATGACATCCGCCTGCTCGGTTCCGGCCCGCGCTGCGGCATCGGCGAAATTCACCTGCCGGAGAACGAGCCCGGCTCGTCCATCATGCCCGGCAAGGTCAACCCNNTGCAATCCATCCGCCTGCTGGCCGACGCCTGCAAAAGCTTCACCGACAATTGCGTGATCGGCATCGAACCCAACAAGGAGCGCATCAAGAAACTGCTCGATGATAGTTTAATGTTAGTCACCGCGCTCAACCCTGTCATCGGCTACGACAAGGCCGCACAGATCGCCAAGAAAGCCCTGCGCGACGGCAAGACATTGAAGGAAGTGGCTGTGGAACTGAAACTTCTCAGCGCGGAAGACTTCGACAAGGCCGTTCGTCCTGAGCTGATGATCGGGCCGAGCGGTTAAATGGCGTGACCGACAAAAGCATCAAACGCTCCGTCACTGTCGCCGGACACCGCACCAGCATCACGCTGGAAGGCGCGTTCTGGACATCGCTCAAGGAAATCGCCGCCCAGCAAGACAAGTCCATCAACATCCTGATCGCCGAGATCGACCAGCAACAGCCGGAAAATCTCTCAAGCGCCATCAGGGTTTTTGTTCTGAATTATTATAAAAACCAAGCTTCCTAATGCCGTCATTCCCGCGAAGGCGGGAATCTACCCTACCGACGGTTCTCATGGATTCCCGCCTTCGCGGGAATGACAGAGAGACCTCGGGAATGACAGAGAGGCCTTAAGGCCTTGCCTTTTCATCCGCCGATACTTCGACAACCTTGAGCGCATCCGCCAGCTTGTTTTTTGCGCTGCCGGGTTTAAGGGCTTGCGGCTGGCTTTCGTGCGGCGCCCAGCCAATCATATAGATCACATGGAACGTGGCGGGCACATGGCCCTCCTTATTCGCAAACTTTTCATGGTATAGCTCTGCCGCCTTCAGGATAACGCGGCGGCGGGTGGGCTTCATCAGGCGGTTGTACACCGCATTGCTCGCGCCCATGCCGCGCAGGTCTTGCATCAGCTTCAGCGGGTTTGAATAGTGTACAATAATCTTGTCGCTATCCACCACAGGCAGGGCAAACCCCGCCCGCTGCATCAGTGCACCGACATCATGCGGGTCCGCGAACGGCGACACGCGCGGGCTGGCGCCGCCGGTNNCCCGTCCGGTTTCAGCGCCTGCCTGATTTGCAGCAGCGCGCCCGGAAGGTCATTGACCCAGTGCAGGTTGAGGTTGCTGATAACGGCATCAACGCTGCCGGAACGGAAAGGCAGGAATTCCTCATCAGCCACAACGGATGGATTCATGGAGAAAGATGTATCCATGCAGATGATATGCTCTGTCCCTGCCCGCTTCCGCAGCTGCGTCGCCGGTGTGCCGCCAAGGGTAACGATCAGCGGAAATTCTTTCCTGACAATACTGAGGCGGTCCGCAAGATGCTCCGCCACTTCTGCAAACAGGAAATCATGCTGGCTGATATTCTCTGCTGCGCGGTCACGGCGACGGCGCAACAGACGGCGATCAAATACTTCAATCGTTGAAGAAGATTTCCGGGCGGTGTGCATTACTTATTGCCGCCGCCTGTGCCAGTGCTGCTTTGGGTTTTCGGCTGGTTTTTGTCGTGCGTCGAGGCCTCAGAAAAGACGCCGGACTTGCTGCCCTGCTGCGGCAGCGACTTGCCGATTTCACCGATATTTTTATCCATCTGCACGAGGCCGGGCGTCTGCTTGACCTGAATCTTTGCCTGCTCATAGCTTTGCGTCAGTCTCTTACCGATCGTCGGCGATATCAGGTCTTCGATCTGCTTCTGGACCCCGGCTATTTTTTGCTCGGGCAATGGCTGTTCAGAGACGGCTCCGGTCATGCCGGTGGAACCGCGCTGACCCAGAATACGTGAAGGAACTGTAGAATAGCCGGCATTTGTCGCTTCAACGGCGATTTTTTCAGTGGAAAGCGAGAACCCCTGATATTTATGGAGGCTCGGGTCACGATCCATGCGCATACCATGGCCTATCTCGCCCGTCCGCAGTTGCGTACGGGCAATCGCTTTCAGTGTCGAGGTACTGAAGTTGTAGTGACGCTGCGACCATACCAATTCAATCAGCCTCCCGAGCAGCATATAGCGGAGTGTTCTGCTCGTATCCGCTTCTGTCGCCGATGCAACCGTGAAAGGATAAACCCGCTGCGGCATCACGCC
>PLXM01000165.1:0-8036 GCA_003153235.1 Rhodospirillales bacterium | reverse complement strand
AGACGGTTCGGCACCGGCATGATCTTGGGGTCAAGCGCCACCAGAAGGTTGTTGTCCCAGTCCCGCGTGATGGGCAGGACAATCGCTATATTCTCAATACCGTCATCAGTGACGATGTATTCAATATCATGCGCAGAAAGCCCGCGTGTCTGGCGGCCAACCTTGCCTTCCTCGATAAAGACGGCCTTGACAGGCTTCAGGTGAACGGCGGTGCCTTTTCTTACTTCTTCGAATGAAGAGCGTTCGGCATCCTTCAGCACTTCTTCAGGATCGACAGGCCGGACGGATTGCCGCACCATCTTGGGCATAACTTCGCCAATCCATTTCGGGAACGGTATATTGTTCCGCCTCATCAGATCCATGACGTGCAGTTCCAGCCGTGGTTCCGGCAGAAGGCCTACCTGCGACGCCAGAATGATGTCGTTGGCATCAAGCTCGGTAATCTTTCCAAGCTCGGTGAAAAGGGCTTCCTGATCGGTATGAATGGGCCACGACGACATGGCCGGATTCTCGACCTCGACGAAAACCGCCTCTATCGCTTCATCAATCTGGTCCGGCGCGGGGAAATAGGTGTCTCCGACAAACCAGCTTTCCTCGGTCTTGGGGCGCAGGGTTGCATAATTGCGCACATAATCAAAAATCATCTGGCGATTGGCTTCCACATCGTCCGACATGCTGACCGTCGCCATCGATATAGGCTCGATCAGGTGACCGGACCACTTCTTGCCGTCAAGATTATGCCGTCCGCGCGAACCGGCGTTGATAATCGGGCGCGGGTAACCGCTGCGGACATAGACGACCAGCCGGTTATCCGGCGTGATCCTGTAGGGAACCACATCGCAATGTTCGCCCGGTCTCTTGACCAGTTCATGCAGCGTACCGCTTTTTTTGTCGCGCACAACGATTACCTCCAGATCGCCGACGGGCGCCAGCGACGGACGGCGTTCTTCAAGCAGCAAACTCTGCTTGTCGGCCACTTTCTGCGCCACGATGAAGTAGTTCGTGGGCGGATAGCTTATCGGCTTATAATCTTCGGAGTAGAGCTGGAAGCTGCCCTTGAAGCGGTTCTTCACCACCCACGGGTTGGAATAGGGCGAGCAAAACATCATGCGCATGCCGATTTTTGAACATTCGCGGGTGTAATCCTGCCAGGTAAAGAACGTGTATTCCTGCTTGATCTCATGATCCCAGTTTTCACGATTGTCCTTGCGGTAGACGAATTCCATCGCCCATTTGTGCGGCAGGCGGAACAGCCGCGTATTCACGCGCCGCGGCTTGAGTTCGTCTATCACGAAGCCTTCGGATTTTCCTGTCATGACAGGCCGCGCAGTATGGGAAAACTGCACAAGAAGATCAGCATCCGATAACTGTGTCGGGTGCCTGCCTGTGCTGCGCGTGCTCAATAATTCCAGCAATACAAATTCATTCTCCGGCGGCATCAGGTAGTCGCGGATCAGCATCGTGCCGCCCGGCTTCAGCTTGCGGGTCTGCTTTTCAAGTATCAGGCCGATTTCATCCGGGTTGTATCCCGCGTCCGTGTAAACACCGTAAAGAATATTTGAATTGACGATGCCGTCTACAGATTCATTCTCTATATCCGGGATCGTGATATCGGAATTGCGGAACGAGAGATTTGGCAGTTTATACGTATGACGCGCAAATTCTATAGCTTCAGGGTCGCGGTCCACGCCAATGACTTCCGCACGAGGATTAAGCTGCGCCAGCACAAAAGCAACCTCGCCCGTCCCACAGCCCATATCGACCATGCGCGCGCCGGCGGGAAGCAGGAAGTGGGCGGAAATAAGTTCGGCCTTTTGGCGGACATAGTCAGGCACTTCGACGACCGGCTTTTTACGCACAGTCTCGTCCTTCGCCAGCATGGAGAATTTCTTGATGCTGGCGGTTATCTTTTCAGTCTCAGCTTGGTCGGTCTGCGACACTGTTTCTGCCTTTGTCATGGTGCATAATATAGACTATTTTAATACGGAAAACAATATATTAACTAAAATAGCTCCTTAACTATTGATTTTTAAGCATTTTATACGTATATTTACCGAAATGTCACCTCTTGTTAAACAAAAAAATGCCCTCGCCAGCCTTTGGCAGGCAACAATAGACATCTTACTCCCTCCACGCTGTCTGGCAACTGGGGAGATTGTCGATGCGCCCGGAATGGTCAGCCCGGCTATCTGGCCGCAGCTGCAGTTTATCGAATCCCCCTGCTGCAAAACCTGCGGCATGCCTTTTAGTTTCGAGATTGCGAATGATGCCCCCGGCGCGAAGGCGTCTGATATTTTATGCGCCGCCTGCATGGACCGCGAGCCGGTTTTTGATAGCGCGCGTTCTGCCGTCGTCTATAACGAGGCCAGCCGGAAGATGATCCTATCTTTCAAGTATGGCGACCGGCTGCATGCCGTCCATACTTTTGCGCCCTGGATGATGCGCGCCGGGAAAAGCCTGATAGAGCAGGCTGATTTTATTATTCCCGTCCCTCTGCATAACAGGAGATTGCGGGAACGCCGCTTTAACCAATCGGCTCTGCTTGCGCAGGAAATCGCAAAAAGAAGCGGCAAAGCTTATGTACCAAACCTGCTGGAGCGTACCCGCCATACAATTCCTCAACAGGGATTGAATTATAAGGAACGCGGTAAAAATGTGCATGGCGCCTTCGCTGTCAGTAAAAACTACCTGCAAACCATCAAAGATAAAAACATACTGTTGGTCGACGATGTGTTCACCAGCGGCGCGACGCTCAACGAATGCGCCCGTGTCATGAAGAAGGCCAAGGCAAATATTGTTAATGTTTTGACCGTCGCTCGCGTAACAAAAGAAGAGTTTTAGTCTCTGTTTTTGAAATTGCACAGAATCCTGATCCATGTTTTCATAGAGAGTAAGAGGGGAACATGATGAAACCGCGCTTTTATTCAAATCTTGAAAATATCTCCGGTGTAACAACACCGGCGACAAAGCGCGGCTGACCGTTTTCCTTGACTGTCAGCCCCTTCTAAAAAGGCTGACAGAACATCTCCCCAAAATCCTATGTGATTTTCTGCCCAGCCTTCATAATAACCATGAGGCAGAGAATGCGTATAAAAAGAAACCTGAGATTGATAGACGCCTACACCATCGGCACGAACATGATTTTCGTGCTGCCGGTGCTGCTGCCTTATTACCGCGACCAGATCGGTATCGGTTTCCGCGAATTCCTGATCGGGGAATCCGCCTTTGCCGCCATCATCGTATTGTGTGATGTGCCGACAGGATGGATTTCTGACCGGTGGCAGCGGAAGAATGCGCAGGCCATGGGTATTTTCTTCTCGATGATCGGTTACGGCGTATTGCTATTCGCCCATAACTTTTTCATGGCTGTTCTCGCACAGGCGACGATCGGCATCGGCATCAGCTTATGCAACGGTACGAACACGGCCATCCTTTACGACTCACTGCTCTCTGTCGGCAGGGAACGCGAATACCGCAGGCGCGAAGGCCGGCGGCAGGCCATATGCATGTATACCATCGCGATCAGCAGCATTGTCGGCAGCCTGCTGTACCCGCTGCATCACCAGCTTCCCCTTGTGGCGCAACTGGCAGCGTTTGCGTGCGCCTTTCTCGCCTCATGCCTGCTGGATGAACCGGAGCGCCACAGGCGCGTATCGGAACGGCATCCCGTCATGGACGTGATCGCCACGATCAAATACGCCGTGCATGGCCATGCGGAGATAGGATTTGTCATCCTCTCGGCAGCGGCGTTGTTTGCCAGCACGAAACTGATCATGTGGTCGCAGCAGCCTTACTATATGATGATCAAAGTACCGGAGGCGTGGTACGGCATGCTGATGGCCGTAGGGTTTATGCTTGGCGGCCTCTCGAGCCATCTCGGCCATTTGATAGATGGCCGGATCAGCGCCCAGCGCGCCCTGATGTGCATATGGATCATGACGATATTGATATGCCTGGGAGCGAGCATGAACCCCGGCTGGCACGGCGTTGTTTTATTGATGATGGGCGGCAGCTGTATCTTCTGCCTTGCTTCGCCGCGCATTAACGAGGTCATCAACAACAACGTCGACTCATCCCGCCGTGCAACCGTCCTCTCGACGCAGAGCACGATGGTGTCGCTGGTATTCATCCCGCTCAGCAACGTGATGGGCATCGTCTCGAAGCACTGGGGCATTCAGGCTGTGCTGGTTGCTGTCGCGCTGTGGCTTTGTCTGGCGGGTATGTGTCTTGGATTGCTGGCGTTGAGCAGAAGAAAAGCTGATATGTCAGCCTGAACCAACGGCGGGCGGTTTATATAAATCCAGATAGTCCATCAGGGCCATGATATGGCTCACTTCCCCCTTGAGCGACTCCGCAAAAGCGCAGTTAGTGGCTGTCATTTCTATCGGCGGCGGATCAAATAGCGACCGTTCGCAATTGACCATGACGAAGACCTGTGCGCCCATGAATGACATCGTAAGGCTGCTCGCCGCATATATCTCGTACAAATTGAGGATCTTCTCCATCATGAGTGGGTCGAGAATATAGCGGGCCTCAACCTGATCATTCGAAAATACGCCGTATTCGCCCGAGAACTTCGGATCTTCAAGACCGACGCGCTGAAGGTCCGTGCCAGCCGTCTGCACCCAATCGCCAATCATGCCGCTCTGTTTAAAAAGAATTGTATGGCCAAAAAATTTTGGCTGCTGCAAATCAATCATCAAAACTACCCCTTGGAAAACAATCTCAAGGTGACTGTATTTTCCAAAGCCCTTCCGCTCTTCGAAGGTGGCCTGGGCGAACCGTAGACCGGTTTCCTTGCGATGGCCCGCGAAGTAATCACTGGAGCTATACGTCTCATAGCCTGGCAAAATTCTTGCCGTCGACATCTCCGATATCGGAATTTCTCCTTTTAGCTTATATTCATCCAGCCCCAAAGACCGCGCGATCATAGGCATGACGTTTTCTTTATATGAATCCTGATACTCGTTCAGGGGCATCCCGACCCAGAAAAAAATTCCACCCCATAAGAATAAGCCAAATATCAAGACAGGTTCGACGTTATAAACACCTACTCTGAATAGAAAGAAATAATAACTCAAACATAGAGGGACAAGGGAAATGAGGGTCAGAATTTTTCCTATAGAAGCCCGCCCGATATAAATCCTGTTTTTTTCTTCCCGGAACGCTTCTATCTGCTGTAGCACAGGCTGTAAACTTTGTTGGAAAGTGGCATCGCCCTGTTGCAGCGGTATTTCAAGCTGTGGCATGGGACTTACCCACCCACCGCCGCCGTCCCGTAACTCTGCACAAGACTGCCCGCGATCAGGTACCAGCCGTCGACCAGCACGAAGAAGATGATCTTGAACGGCAGGGATATCATGACCGGCGGGAGCATCATCATACCCATCGACATCAGGATTGACGACGTCACCATGTCGATGATGAGGAACGGCAGGAAGATCAGGAAGCCGATCTCGAAGGCGCGGCGCAGTTCGGAAATCATGAAGGCCGGAATGACGACCTGCAGCGGCGTCATCATCGGGTCGGTGACTTTAACGGTTTTGCTCAGGTTCATGAACAGTTCCAGATCCTTCGGGCGTTCATGCTTGAGCATAAACTGCTTAAACGGTCCGACGGCTTTCTGCATAGCCTCCATTTCGTCCATCGAGCCTTCCATCAGCGGCTTGAGCCCCTGATCGTAGGAAGCCTGTATGGTCGGCGTCATGATGAAGAAGGTCAGGAACAGCGCGAGGCTGAGTAATACTGTATTCGGCGGTGTCTGCTGCGTGCCCAAAGCCGTCCGCAGGAATGACAGCACCACAACGATCCGTGTGAACGAGGTCATCATCATCAGGATGGCCGGCGCCAGTGACAGGACTGTCAGCAGCAGAACCATCTGGATGACACGGCTGGCAACCGATCCGCCGCCGCCACCTTCGTCTCCGCCGCCCGCTGCGCCTTTGCCGCCGAGATCGAGCGTCAGGCTCTGCGCCCAGGCGTGATGCGGCATAAAGAATATTCCTGCCACCACCAGTGCACAGGCAATCAGCGTGAAAAGCTTAAATCTTGACATTACGCTGATCCCTTGCAAACGAGACGACATGATCGGCGTCTTCCTCTATCACCGCCACTATACCCGTTTCAACAACGGTTTCCCTGTCAGGTCCCAGCACCAGCAGATGTTCGCGGTCATCACGGCGCACCAGCACGAGACGCCGTTTGTGATCAAGCTGCATGAACTCGACTATTTTGAGCCGGCGCTTATCGGACTTCTTCAACACAGGGCCGCCCATCCCCATCTTCTTGAGGGACCATGACAGCAGCAGCATTAAGCTGATAACAAAAACAAAACCGCTGAGAAACTTTATATAAAGCAGCATGTCCATTTTTATTTTCCCCCTGCCGCATATTTTTCCTGCTGCTCTCTCATCGTGCGCGCCAGCACTTCAAGGGAGTCGATAAGGCTGCTCAACTGCTCTTCCATCGCCTGACCTTCTTTTTCGGGCAACTGTCCGATGGCATCGCAAACGCCGATGACATTTTTATCGAGCCCCTGCAGGTCCATGATTTCGCCCTTGGAAACGCGCACCTGACAGGCGCAGATGTAATCGACGAGCGCCTTCAGGCGCTTACTGACTTCAGAGGCTTCGGTTGATTTATTCGTCATTGTCCCTCTCTTGAGGCTGATAGCTACTATTAGCTTTATAAACATAGGCAAGAATTTCCGCAATGGCGACCAGCGCTTCGGAGGGAATATCGCTATCCAGCTCGATCGTTGCCAGTATCTGGGCAAGGTCCTTGTCCTCCCTGACCTTGACACCGTTTTCAAAAGCCAGACGGACAATTTCCTCGGCCAGTTTGCCGTAACCTGAGGCGACAACCTTGGGGATGGCGCTTTCATCAACACCGAACTTTTTTAAGGCAACAGCAGCCTTACGGCGGCTTTTTTCCCCCTCTGCCTTGTCTTCCTGAGCCTTTTCCGGAGAATTATCCAGAAAATCAACCATAAATTCCCTCTTTTCGTATCAAGTCTAGCAAAAGTTTACGAGATGTTAACGGTAATAATGTCACAATAATATATTGGAATAGGACTTTTGTGTTATACTCAATGTGGGGAGTTTAGATATATGACCACACAGGATTTGACTGTTTTACAGGCTGCAATTTCCAAGATGCACTGGAATGAGGCACGCCAGAAAGTTCTATCACAGAACATATCCAATGCCGATACGCCCGGCTATGTACCACAGGATATAGCTCCTTTGGATTTCAAGAGCTTGCTGAAGAGTTCTTCTAGCTCACTTCCGACGTCAGGCAGCGGTGTCAGTCTTGCAACCACCGATCCTAAACATATAGGCGGAGCTTCAGGATCATCGGGTACTCCTGCCGCGAACGCAAAAAAAGAGAAAAATCCGTATGAGACGTCGCCGTCGGGCAACGCTGTCATTCTCGAAGAGCAGCTGCTGAAGATGAACCAGAACTTTACAGATCACCACCTGACGACAGCCATATACCAGAAAAATATTGATATGCTTAAAGCCGCGCTTAAAACTCAATAGTAAAGTTAAGAGGTAACCTATGGATTTACTTGATTCAATGGCACAGGCTGCAAAGGGGATGAAGGCACAGGGCGTGCGGATGCGCGTTATCTCTGAAAATCTCGCCAATGCCGAGACGACAAGTACAACAAAAGGCGGAAACCCTTATCAACGCAAGGTTGTTACCTTTAAAAATGTTCTCGACAAGGCCTCCGGACAAAAAACCGTTGAAGTTGATAAGGTGATGCCGGATAAATCCGACTTCATCATGAAGTATGACCCTAATCACCCTTCGGCTGATAAGAACGGCTACGTCAAAATGCCGAACGTCAATCCGTTGATTGAGATGATGGATATGCGCGAGGCGCAAAGGTCCTATGAAGCCAATCTTGGCGTTATCGATATAGCCAAGGGCATGATAACGGAAACGATCGACCAGCTTAGCCGATAATAGCACGTAACAAGGAGTGTAAGACATGGCCAACATCACTGATGCAACCAATGCCTATTCAGCAG
>PLXM01000210.1 GCA_003153235.1 Rhodospirillales bacterium | reverse complement strand
AGACCACGCTGGCCGAGGGTTTGAGATTCGAACGCCGCCTGTTTCATGCCAGTTTTGCGACAGAAGATCAGAAAGAGGGCATGGGCGCCTTTACCGAGAAGCGCAAGGCTAGCTTTAAAGACCGCTAAATCAAGTAGTTATAAGTTATGCACAGGGCGCTTGACTTTACGCCGAAAGGCCTTTAAAAACGCATACTTCCCGTTGAAACGGGCTTAGAAATTAACGATTCGAAAGAGTACACTGAACAATGGCTATTCATAAGTCTTCAAAGATACGTATCCGCCGCAATGCCCGCCGCGATGTCATTAATACTTCACGTCTCTCCAAAACCCGCACGGCTATCCGCAAGGTTGAGGAAGCTCTCGCATCAGGCAGCCAGACGGCAGCTGCGGAAGCCCTGAAGAACGCACAGCCCGAAATCCACCGCAGCGCTGCCAAAGGCATCCTGCACAAGAAGACAGCAGCACGCAAACTGTCGCGTCTGTCCGCACGCGTTAAAGCTCTCAAGAAATAACTTTCAAACAGCATGATTTTTTCAAACGCCCGAAGTGTATCTTTGGGCGGCTGTGTTTTCTGGGTAAATTTTGTGTGAATCGATTCGCAAAACCAAGTCGATAAAAAAAATGCAATCACAGTAAAAAGTTATGCGCGTTTTTTAATTTTAGAAAATTTTGTTTTCGAATCGCAGTAAAAGTTTTTTTCTAAAAATAAAAGTTCTTTGTTCAGCATATTTATTTCTTTTTTGATTTCTTCTCATTCTGCGCTTGCGACTCATTTTGCGCGAAGGTAATGTCTCTTTCTCTTCACATGAAACTAAAGTTGATGACGGCCCGAATCGCTTAAACAGCAGGGCATGATTCGGTCGATGTTTTGCACTTCAAATCTAGGGACGAATCAACATGCTCGATAAGGGAAAGGATGCCGCTGTTCAAACTGACGCCAAAGCGGCAACCCCTGCGAGCTGTTTTAACCTCACTGAAACCTGGGTGCTGATGCTGTCGCTGATGCAAAAAGAATTGGGGCCGACAGCCTGCAAGAGTTGGATTACGCCGATCACCCCTGTGCGATTCGAGAAGGGCGTGCTGGAGCTTTCAGTGGCGACCCGCTTTATCCGCGACTGGGTCAAAACACATTATGCAGAGCGCGTCCGCCATCTTTGGGCGCAGAATTTCGGCATGATCATCCGCGTGGATATCGTTGTTGCTCAAACGGCAACGCCAGCGGCTGTCCAAGAAGTAGCAGCACCCCTCGCTGTGCAGCGTACAGAATCTCAGCCCGTTGCAGACAGCCTTTCGTCGCCGCTGGACCCCCGTTTTACGTTCGATAACTTTGTTGTCGGCTCTCCTAATGAACTGGCCCATGCGGCTGCACGCCGTCTGGCTGATGGGGATGATGTTGCTTTCAACCCCCTGTTCCTCTATGGCGGCGTTGGTCTTGGCAAGACCCACCTGATGCAGGCTGTGGCCTGGGCCATGCGCGCCCGAAACCCGCAGCGGAGAGTTGTTTATATGTCCGCCGAGAAGTTCATGTACCAGTTCGTGCGCGCCCTGCGTTCCAAGGATATGGTTTCTTTCAAGGATATGCTGCGTTCCGTTGACGTACTGATGATTGACGATATCCAGTTCATCTGCGGCAAGGAAGCGACGCAGGAAGAATTCTTCCATACCTTTAATGCGCTGGTTGACCAGAACAAGCAGATTGTCATTTCCGCCGACAGGCCGCCTTCCGCCCTTGAGGGGCTGGACGAGCGTCTGCGCTCCCGTCTTGGCGGCGGACTTGCGGCTGACCTGCGTCCCACGACGTATGAATTGCGCCTTGGCATCCTTGAGCAGAAACGCCGCATGCTGAAGCGTGATATTCCGCAGGGCGTTCTTGAGTTTCTTGCGCAGAAGATTACCTCCAGCGTCCGCGAGCTGGAGGGCGCGCTGAACCGCCTTGTGGCCAATGCCGAACTGACCAACCGTCAGTTGACCGTCGAAGTGGCTCAGGACCTGCTGTATGACCTCCTGCGCGCCAACGATCGCCGCGTGTCGGTGGACGACATCCAGCGCAAGGTGGCCGAGCATTACAATATCCGCATTAGCGACATGCATTCGCCGCGCCGTGCCCGCACTGTGGCCCGCCCGCGCCAGATCGCCATGTACCTTGCCAAGGCGCTGACCGAGCATTCCCTGCCTGAAATTGGCCGCAAGTTCGGCGGCCGTGACCACACCACCATCATGCATGGTGTCCGCCGCATCGAGGAGCTGGTTGTCTCCGATCACGGTATTCAGGAAGATGTTGAAAAGCTGAAGCGCGCCATAGCTGGTTAAGCAGATACAAAATTAATCAGGCATAAAAAAAAGACCCCGATAAAACGGGGTCTTTTTTATTTCATGGCTGAAATTTATTAAGCGGCAGCCTTTTCAACGGTCTGTGTACGGCTCAGATAGTCGTTCACATGGCGGACCAGCTGTTCGTTCTCGCCTTCATTGTTGAAGAAGTGGCCGGCGCCCGGAATAACGCGATAGTCCACGCCGTTCTGACCGCGCTGGTCTTTCAGTTTATCAACCAGCTTGTTGACGGATTCGATGTTCACGACTTGGTCCTTGTCGCCCTGAACAATCAGGCCCTCGTTTGGGCAGGGGGCGAGGAAGTTGAAGTCATATATATTGGCGGGCGGGGAGATGGATACATAGCCGTGGATTTCGGGACGGCGCATCAGAAGTTGCATGCCGATCCAGGCGCCGAA
>PLXM01000088.1 GCA_003153235.1 Rhodospirillales bacterium | reverse complement strand
GGCTGGATCAACGATGTCGGGCAGGGTTTCCCAAGGCTGGCCGCTTGTCTTCTCCAGTCTGAAGTCCTACCTTGAGACTGGTACACCTATAGACATTCTGGCCATTAAAGGACCTTGCAGCGGCAAGGCGGCGTAAGGAGTAAGGGATCGGAAGACAGCGGGGTAGGAGAGGCTTATACGCAGGGGCCAATCCTGCCCCGTTTTGCCACAATGAGCTGTCAGTCAAAATAAAAGTTATTTAATAACAATGGGTTACGTGNNAAGGAGCAAGGCCATGGGTCATGCATCATGCGAGACAAGACAGAAGCTGATCGATACCGCACTGGAGCTCATCTGGAAGAGTAGTTATGGGTCTGTGAGCGTCGATGATATATGCAAGACAGCCGACGTCAAGAAGGGCAGCTTCTATCATTTCTTTCCCTCAAAAGTTGATCTGGCGCTTGCCGCGATGGAGGAAACCGTTTCTTCCTGGAGAGTGGAGCATGACGAGATTTTCTCGGCTGGCAGAGACCCTGTCGAGCGTTTTGAACGCTATGCTGATGTCGTTTACCAAAAACAAACAGAAGCAGCTGCCAAATATGGCCATGTATGTGGTTGCTCGCTTGCCTCTCTTGCTGCTGAAATGGCCTGTCAGGAAGACCGCATCCGTCAAAAGTTCGATGAAATCACCAACAATAAGAAACGTTATTTCGAGAGCGCCCTGAGAGACATGATTGCGGAAGGAACTCTGCCGGCCAAAATAGATGTAAAAGCCAAAGCTGAGGAGATCTTTTCCTACATCATAGGGCAGCTGATGATGGCGCGGATACAGAACAACCTTGAACCTTTAAAACGCGATCTTAAACAGGGGCTGCTGAGTTTAATAGGAGCGAAGAAAAAGACGCCGCAAGCGGCCTAAAGACAAAACAACTTTTAAAGAATACCAAAGGCTTCATCTATTTGCTTGGCCCGCCTTCTTCCGCTTGTGTGCGGTTTTTTTTAAAGGTTTATATAAACTGACCGGTCAAGTATTGGAGAAGTGCCATGACTAAAAAATTGAAACATAAAACACTGTTGATGATACCGAGTGTGCTCATCACCGCCGTGACCACGACCGTGGCCGTCTATGTTGGTGCGCGTATCGGCGTCAATGCGCCGGGCTCCCTTCTGGAACTGGTCGTGCCGGTCGGCGCCAGCACTGTTCAGCAAGTTCTCGTCACCGCCTGGACGGAGTTTTCAAACCATCTCATCCAGACTTGCACATCATCAACATCTCAACTCTAGGAAAGGAAATAGCCATGAAAACGCGTGAACAAAATTTGAACGACCTTGTCGAGGCTTTGGAAGTCAGTAGCGCTTACCGGCAGCAGCAAGAGCAGTTGTGGAGACAGCAAGCCTCCTGTGACTACATGTCGCAAAGCAAGGAAGACCCATGGACTAAAGTTGGAAGCTTGCACTGATGGTTACTATACCTCATATTCAAAACAACCATCAACAAAGGAGAACTAAAATGAAACTTGAAAACAGAAACATTGTCGTAACCGGAGCCAGCCGTGGCATTGGGGCCGCCATCGTGCGGGAACTTTTGAAGCACAAGGTCGGTAAGGTTTACGCAACAGCTCGTGATGTTAAAACCATACCGGATTTTGGCGACAAGCGTGTTGTACCACTTGCGCTCGAAATTACTGATAGCAAGCAAGTTCTGGCTGCTGCCGAAAAGGCAAAAGACGCGCATGTCCTGATCAATAATGCAGGCGTTGCCACTGTCGCCTCTCTTATTGACAGTCCCGCAGAGTCAATTTCCGCAGACATGAAAACCAATTACTTCGGCACACTCTCTGTGATCCGCGCTTTTGTGCCTGTATTACAAAAGAACGGTCATGGGCTGATCGCTAACGTCAACAGTGTCGTCAGTCTGGCATCAATGGCGATGCTGGGAGGGTATTCTGCCTCAAAAGCAGCGCTCCACTCTGCCACGCAGGCCACCCGTACGGAACTGGCAGAGCGCGGTATCCATGTTGTGGGCATCTATCCGGGGCCTATCGACACTGACATGACAAGCAAGATGGATATTCCGGGCAAGGCCTCGGCACAAGCAACGGCACAGGCCATAGTCGCCGGACTGCTCGCAGATGATGAATATATTTTCCCCGATCCGATGTCACAACAAGTTGGCCCGGTCTGGCAGCGTGATCCAGTAGGGCTCGAGCGACAATTTTCTGCGCCTCCATCAGAGAAGGCCGCGTAATGGATCAGCCCGCCGCTACCCCGGCGGCGGGTTACATCCGAACAGAATCCTTTGGATGTTGATAGTAGAAGCAAGAAAGAACTGTAAGGGCGGAAATGCTGCACAGCCACAGGGTATTCAAATAGAGGGCTATTTAGTCATCTGTAACTGATCCGTATTTCAAGCCCTTATAAGCCCCTCGATCGGGCGCAGATCCGAGCTGCCGAGGAAAACATTCTTCTCCACCATGGTCTGATCCAACTGCAAGTGATTTATCAGTACAGCCTTGGCTACTTGACGAAGGTCAATGGTGGGGGCAAGGTCGCGGTTCTGGTAGAGATTATTGCCGCCAAGCCCTGGCCATTGTGCTACTACTTTGCCGCCATTCACTGCACCGCCCAGCAGGAAAGCACAGGAGGCTGTGCCATGGTCTGTTCCGGAAGTTCCATTTTGTGCGACAGTGCGTCCAAATTCCGTTGCCGCCAGAACAACGGTTTTTTTCCAGTGTTCGCCGAGTGAATCTCTCAATGCGCCAAAACCTGTATCAAGCGCAGCGAGATTGTTGGCAAGCGGGCCTTTATCGGTGCCTTGTTGGGCATGGGTGTCCCAGCCGCCGATTTCTATAGTGGCAATACGCGGTCCTTTGGGGTCGGAGAGTATTTTTCCAACCGCCTGAACTGTCTGTTCCATTACTTCCTTATTCTGCAGATTTTTTCCACCGCCGCCCATTTTTTTCATGCCATCGGCGCCGCCTAGATCGCCATCGGCGATGCTGTGCACGCCAACCGCCTGGGCAAGGGCCGTGTGCAGCAGGGTGTCATGCTGATAAAGCCTATCAAGCGCCATCAACATCGTATCATCCGGTAATCCCTGTGCGGAAGGGGCCCATGTGCCGACCCCCACTTTTCCCTGAAGGGCGAGGGGGATCGTTTGCCCGACGGCGAGGCCGAGGCTGTCCCCTTGAGAACCGTATAAAGCCAGGGCCCGATTAAGCCAGCCATCATTGATGATATGCGGCTGTACACCGCCTGATTCTAGCACATTCTGCGCGTCAAAATGCGAGCGCTCGCGATAAGGTGTAGCAACAGCCTGAATGGCTAAGGCTTCCCCGGTCTTAAACATGCCGGCAAAGGAAGCTAAATTATTGTGTGCGCCAAAAAAATTATCCAGGGGCTGGTAGTCCGAAGAGCCAAGAGCTATACCATTACGGGCAGTCTGATAACTGGTGTCTCCATATGGCGGAATGGCATTAAGCCCGTCCATAGCACCCCGCAAAATAATGAATATAAACCGTTCGTCTACAGGCGCGGAAGCGAAGGCAACGCGTATGCCGGAGAACATTGTGGCGGCGGCAAGACATCCAACACCCTTCAGCAGCTTGCGGCGTGATAAGGTGGTATCTTTGATTATACTTTTCATGGGCCTATCTCCTCTGAAATTCAGGGCTGGAAAAAAGCAGCGTAATGGCTTCCTGTGCGCTGCCGGCACGTGTGACGGCAAACCGCGTATCTTCAGAGGCGACGGGACCAATGGTGCTTTCTAGTAAACCTGCGGGGTCATACTGCGTATGTATAGCGCGTGCAAAAAAACGCGCCAGATCGATGCGCTGCAGCAAGGCCTCCGCGCCAATCCAGTCAGAAGCTTTGTCACTCCATCCGGCGGGCGATGAGGCTGAAAATGGCCTCTGGTTCAGCATGTTGTACATGCCAACTATCTTTTTATCTTCGATATTGTCAGCGACATTTGTTGCACGCAAGAGAGAAAGAATAAAGTCATTAGGTGTTTTGATCTTGGCGAGCGGATCTTCCCATGCTTCCTTCAGCGAGATAAGTGTGCGGTATAAAGGAACCAGATCGCCATTGTTCTTGGAAAATGCAGCCTGCAGCTTGGCAACGGCACTTGCCGGAGGATCGTCAGCAATAAAGTGTCTGGCCAGCTTTGTGGCGATAAACTTTGCCGTTGAGGGATTTTCGGCGAATGCCCTTAAAGCTTGCTCCCCTTCATTTACACCATCTTCGTTATAGGTAACACCCAGCAGCGTCTTGCTCCCCGGCTCGTGCTGGCGCTGGGCAAAGAAAAAGCCACTGCCATCACCTTGCCCCTGAGCATCGATAGTCCATCCTGTCAGGATTTTGGCAAATTCCGTCACATCATTTTGGGTATAGCCGCCGCTGACGCCGAGGGTATGCAGTTCCATGATCTCGCGCGCAAGATTTTCATTGAGCCCTTTGTCCTGGCGCTGGCCAGCTGGAGAATTAGGCCCAAATGAATGGAAGTTATCGAGATAAATCTGCATTGCTGGATGCCGCGTTGAGGCGTGCAGCATGTCATGGAAGTTACCAAGAACATTGGGGCGGATGGCATCCCTCTCAAAAGCGGCTACAAGGATTCTATCCTGTTCTTTTGTTATCGAGACAGTGAAATGGTTGCGCCAGAATTGCACGAGACGCTCAAAGAAGGGGGCCGGAGAATCAACGGAAGCCCGTGTCAGCTGCGCCACCTGCCTAACATAATCCTGACTCATCTCTTGATTGGCTTCTTTGATCATACTGGCAAACTTTTCTTTACTTCCTTCATCCATCGTCGCGGCAGCATCCTGCTTGGCCTGCTTTTTCATCTGTGCGTCTTGGCGCATCTGTTGTACGGCATCCATCGTTGAGGGCATCCCGTTGAGCGTCTGGTTTTGTACAAATTGGGGGTTGAGCTGGCTTTCAAGCCAACCACGGGGGTCGCTTGAGAGGTTTAAAAAATCACCTTGTTTAGCGCCAAGACCGAACCGTGTGACAGCAATAAAAGTGCTTTGTGAAGCTACCATCGATTATGCTCCTGATTTTATTCAGCCTGAAAGAGGTGTATCATAATACTATTATCACATTATCCAGCTTGCACCTGTAATAGTGAAATATTAATTAAATCTAACGTAGTCGTGATACTTGTTTTAACTGTATCATTGAGAATTAGTTATCCCTTCCATCGTAAGAGTTTGATACGTCTTCATTATCTCAAAAAAGGGAGAGCTGGAGCTTGATATTTATTAATTAATGAATATTATATGGAAGCATACTAAAATCAGTTTATAGGTTCCTCACATGAAAAAGACAATCCTCGCCGCCTCTGCTTCAATCATGAGCATGTTATCAGTCAATAACGCATCTGCTGCCGATCAATGGGGTGGCCTTTACGGAGGGCTTTCAGTAGGGTATCAAGATGGCCAATTAAAAGGCGCTAACGGCGGGACCCTTGACTACTATGGGGTTAGAAATCCGGACCCGGGCACTCCGACTGGCGGAGTCTTTGCCGGTTATAATTATCAATTCCCGCAGAGCCCTGTTGTGGCCGGTCTTGAAGCTTCTTTCGATATCGGCGGCGAAGAGCAGTCAAAAGAAGGATCGAACTTTCTTGCCTCGAATCCGGAAGCCAAAGTGAGTGTGCCATATGAGACCGCTCTCAAGGCGCGATTTGGCTACGCCGCAGATAAATTTCTTCCTTATGTGCAAGCCGGCATTGTCGGCGCAGAGGCACGATTCAGGGTCACCGATAACGATGGTACAGACCTCGGCACCGAAAAATTTTCACCGGGCTGGGTTGTTGGTGTTGGTGTGGACTACGCCTTGCAGGACAATTTGTTCTTGAGGGCTAACTATTCCTATACTCAGCTGGCAAGCACGAACTATCTGAACACAGCGGGTGAGTTTGATCATCACCTTGACCTAAACGACTTTAAGGTTGGTGTCGGTTATAAGTTCTGATATTTTTGGCAAGAATGTGTCCATGCCGTATTGAGCGGAAAGGGCCTTACCTTTTTCGGCTATACTTTTGCGCAAAGAATTATCCCCTGTAATGGATTCAATAGCCGCCGCGAGTTTTTTTCTATCTCCTGGCGGAAACATCAGACAATTCTCTCTATGAACCCAGCCGACGGATTTATAGACGGGAATATCCGCTAAAACTACAGGAACGCCAAGGCTCGCCGCTTCCAGCGGGGCAAGACCGAAGCTCTCTGAAATAGAGGGGAAACAGAACAAGTTAGCAGCGGCAACCTTTTCCAGCGTGCGGTCTCGCGGCAAATAACCGCTGAGAGTGAACAATGCCGGATGCTTTTCAAGAACCTCTCGCGCTTTCCTGTCCAGATGGGATAGATGTTCTGTGTCTCCGATCAGTTCGCACTGGATTTTATGGCTCTGCGATAACTGGACCACAGCTCTGATTAAATCGGACTGCGCTTTCATCGGCGTGAGTTTGCCGACAGTTACGATACGGAAGACGCCATCTTCTACGTGTGTCGGGCTGATGGCCGGATTTATTGGCGGGATGCCGTTGGGAATAATGGCAATTTTACATCCATTTGGAAGATATCTTTTGTAGAGCTTCATCTGCCATTCTGTCTGGAAGATGACCAGTGAGACTTTTGAAAACCACCCTCGCCATTTTTCGCGTGGCACCGGAGATTTGAGGATCGTCTCTGCCTCGTGTGCCCACAGGACGATCGGCACATGCGGATAAATAAAATTCACAAAATGTATATTCTTTAGGCAATTGATAAGCGCACAGTTGTACTTCTCACCGAAGTGAGCCCTATCAATGAGTTTCATGCCGCTGTTTTTGATGCCCAGTTGTTCTTCACCTCTTATGCCGGGAACGGTGACGGCATCGACCTGCCAGCCGAGTTTGTGCGTCCAGTGCGATGCTGCATTCAAAAGCATCTGGCTTGCGCCATTGCCGCTGTAGCTATGCGTGATGACGAATATTTTCATGAGCGGACTTCCCAAAAAGCTTCGTGTGGAAACGGTGCCTGTGGATCCGCGGGGATAAATCTGCCAGCAATGGCTGGACCCCTGTGCTGGGATTTGTAGAGGGACACAAGCTCCATCTTTTCGTCGAACTCATGGGGGGTCATCTCATTCACATGCCGCGTAAGACTGGACGGTGGGAAATAATAGGCTAGCCTTTTCAGCGCTTCGTCGCGCGCGCCGGGGTGCGACGCATAGGGGAGGTCTTCATAGAAGAATATACGGGATTTTTCTTTGAGGGCGTTAAAGGTTTTGATGACGGCTAGAAACACGGAGATATGATTGCGGTGCCGCCCTACGGCCAGCGGACAGTATATTTCCGTTTCTGACATTTCTGCAGCCAGAGAAAGTATCAAGCCAATCAACGGCTTTTCCAGCTGTTCAACTTCCTGCTGTATATTATCTAGGTCAAAAGGGTCAAGGCCAAGGACTGTAGCTTCAGGCAGGCCGAGAGTATGACGTGTAAGTTTGCATCTTGCTGCAAACTCGCTGTCTTCCGCGTCGCGTATACTGGTGATTTCATCCACCGAAGCCGGGACCGACGAGGTGGTATAGTTACACTGTGTGAAGACGTTCACCAGATGTCCGGCATCGCCAGCTCTGGCAGTTATACCCAGCGAGAAGCTGATATCATCATAATGAGGAGACAAATAAATAGCGGTTGGGAGCAGGGGGCTTATACCTTTATAGGTTCGATAACATTATAACGTTTTAACGTATACACCTACCGCATAGTCAATGTTTTTTACTTTCTTCAGATATGGGCAGACAGGAATTCTGGGTCAACCCCGCCGTTGAGCGGGATGGATGCCCACAAGACGGTGTTATGGGTTTTATATCGTCTTAGCTCGCTTTGGAGAGAGGCGACGTTGTTCCTGCCGCATTCTTTGCCTGATCTTTGTCAACCAGCGTATATATCTGTGTTGTGGCAATATCAGCGTGACCCAGCATCTTTTGTACGGAGCGGAGATCTGCACCATGCTTCAGAAGGTGGATTGCAAAGGCGTGGCGCAGAACGTGCGGGCTGACGCGTTCCGGGTCGATACCGGCATTGCGCGACAGCTCCTTTAGCAGTTGTGCAAAGCGCTGACGTGTCAGGTGACCCACTTCAGATGTCCGTGAGGGGAATAGCCATTGGCCTTGTACGTTGTTATCCGAAGAAAGGAACCGGACGCGTATATCCATGTAGTCCTTCATAGCCTTCTGCGCCGGCTCTGACAGGGGGGCCATGCGTTCACGTCCGTCATTACCTTTGATTGCCAGGTAACGGCTTTCAGGGCCGATAGCTGCCAGCGGCAGACCAACGAGTTCGGAAACACGCAGGCCGGTTGCGTACAGAATTTCAAGCAGGGCTACTAGACGGATGCTTTCCGGGCCGCCTTGCTTTTGTGCTGTACTGATTAGAGCTGAGACTTCGTCTTCGCTTAGAAACTTGGGCAAGGTGCGCGTTTGTTTCGGGCTTTCAATTGTTGATATTGGATCATCCGCGCGTTTGCCTGCAGATATAAGAAATCCGAAGAACTGACGCAGCGCTGAAATACGACGAGCGATTGTGCGAACAGCTGTTTTGCCGCCGCCCTTGCTCTTTGCATTTTCGCGTGCGCCCAGCTCACCTAAGTAAGCTTTCAAATCATTTGTCGTTGCGCTGTTGATGTCTTTATTTTGTTTCTTCAAAAAAGCGCAAACATCTGCTAGGTCACGCTCGTAAGCATGACGTGTGTTGAGTGCTGCACCGCGATCTGCGATGAGCATATCGAGAAATG
>PLXM01000156.1 GCA_003153235.1 Rhodospirillales bacterium | reverse complement strand
CGATCGAGGCACCGGACGTCTGGCTCGACATCGTGCGCGACGTCACCATTGACGCGATGATGCGCGATGTGCGTGAGGACCTGGCGCTGCTGGGTATTCAGCAGGATGTGTTCTCTTCGGAACGCGCGCTGGTGGCGTCGGGCGCCGCCGATGCGATCATTAACAAACTCCACGCGGATGGGCTGATTTATGAGGGCGTGCTCGAGCCGCCGAAAGGCAAGGCGCCGGATGACTGGGAACCGCGGCCGCAAACTTTATTCCGCGCCACCAACTTTGGTGACGACGTCGACCGGCCGCTGCGCAAATCCGACGGCAGCAACACGTATTTCGCCAATGACATCGCGTATCACGCGGACAAGGTCGCGCGCGGGTTTGACATTCTGATCGATGTTCTGGGCGCGGATCATGGCGGCTATGTGCCGCGGATGAAGGCGGCGGTGCGTGCGATCTCCCACGATCAGACCAAATTCGAAGCCGTGCTCTGCCAGATCGTACACATCCTGCGAGGCGGCGAACCGGTTAAAATGTCGAAACGTGCCGGTACTTATGTCGCGTTGCGCGATCTGCTGGAGGAAGTGGGCCGCGATGCCGTTCGCTTCACCATGCTGACGCGCAAGGCCGATGCGCAGATGGAGTTCGACCTCGACCAGGCCGTGGCGCAAACCCGGGACAATCCGGTGTTCTATGTGCAATACGCCCATGCGCGCTGCTGCTCCGTTCTCCGCAACGCTCACGCGATGTGGCCGGAGATGGATTTATCAGTACCCGCGTTGCTGAAGGCGGATGTAAAGCGCCTCAGCACTGAGGAAGAATTGAAACTGGTGCGGCTGATGGCGGGCTGGCCGCGCCATGTCGAGTCCGCGGCGGAGGCGCATGAGTCCCACCGCGTCACGACGTATCTGCATGATCTGGCCTCCGAGTTTCACGCCTTCTGGAACAAGGGGCGGGATGATGCGACGCTGCGCTTCCTGATCGAGAAGGACGAGGAGCTCAGCCTCGCAAGGCTGGCTCTGGTGAAATCTGTGGCGACTGTTATTGCGTCGGGCCTGGCCGTGATGGGCGTCGAGCCGGTGGAGGAAATGCATGGCTGATGAAAAAGAAGACGGGAATATAGGCTCGTTTTATATGGGGCGCGTGCGTCCGCCGCCCGAGCCCAAACGCCTGCTGCCGCCGGGTGTGCTGACGGTTATTGCGCTGGCCGCGCTGGGCGGTATCGTCTGGTATGCTTATCCGCGCGGGGCCGAGAAATATACCGATGTCGACGTGCCTGTCGTCAAAGCCGATACGGCGCCGATCAAGGCCGCGCCGGCCGATCCGGGCGGCATGGAAGTCCGCCATCAGGACAGCACGGCTTTTGATCCTCTGTCCAAAAATGGCGGTCAGGAAGTCGAAAAGCTGACGCCGACGCCGGAAGAACCGATGGATAAGGATCAGGCCATAAAGACCGTGCAGGCCCAGTTGGATGTTCCGCCGACAAAGCCGCCGAAGCTGGATGTGCAGATGAAGGATGCAGGTAATGGTACAGAAGAGATTGTGCCGAAAGCGCCGGAAGCAAAACCGCCGGTGACAGTTGCCGCAACTGCGCCCGCAACAACAACCGCGCCCGCTGCAGCTGATAAGTCTGAACCTGTTCTGACGCATGCCACTGCACCTTCGCAGTCGGCTGAAGAAATAAAAGAGCCTCCTGTGGTCGTGCCGCCAAAAATGGATGCGAAAAAGGCAGCTGCCGCAAAGGAAGCTGATGATGAGGATACGGATGAAAATAATGCGGGCGAAGATAATACTCCGGCTAAAACCGTTGCCAAGCCTGCAAAGAAACCTGCAGTTGCTTCTATAGCGGCAAAAGCATCCGTGCCTGAAAGCGCGCTGGCTGCGGGCGACAGGTATGAAGTGCAGCTGGGGTCTTACCGCGAAATGTCTGACGGCGGAAAAGACTGGAGCAGGCTTGGCGTAAAATATGCGTCGTATCTGGGCTCTTTGAAAATGAGGCTGGTGAGGGCGGATATTCCCGGCAAAGGAACCTATTACCGCCTGCAGGCCGGCATTGTGAGCAAAGACAGGGCGCATGCGATATGTGATGCGCTGAAAGCGGATAATCATGGGTGCATCCTTGCAAAACAATAAGGCTATGCATGTTTCTGGCCTTTATATATATCCGCTGAAAGGCGGCGCGGCGATAAGCCTGGCGGAAGCGACAGTAACGTCTAAAGGGCTGGAGTATGACCGTGCTCTTATGGCTGTTCATCCCGGCACGGGAAAATTTGTGACACAGCGCGAGAACCCCGGGCTGGCCTCGGTCAAAGCCCTCCCTGATGATACCGGCATCGTTTTGTCTGCGCCCGGCATGGATGCCCTGCGTTTGATGTGGGGTGATATGAAACGGGGGGAGATTTTACAGGCCAATCTATGGGACAAGCCTGTCGATGCCCGTGTCCAGTCAAAGACGGCGGCAGAATGGCTCAGTAAGGCTATCGGACAGGATGTTGCGCTGGTTTACCAGTCACCGGAAATGAAGCGTGAAACCTCTCCTCAATATGCGCCGGGCGGAGAAGTCAGTTTTGCGGACGGCTACCCTTTGCTGGTCGCATTTACATCATCGTTGAATGATCTGAACGAACGTATCACGGGAGCTGGCGGCGCGCCGGTGCCCATGGAGCGTTTCCGGCCGAATATTGTCATTGAAAACAATACGCCGTGGGAAGAGGATACTATTGGCCAAATAAAAGTAGGCACTATAACACTCACTTTTGTTAAGCCCTGTACACGTTGCGTTGTCACAACGGTCAATCAGACCACCGCCATAAAAGAGGGACCGGAACCTTTGCGTACACTAGCAACTTTTAGATTCAGCCCGGCATACAAGGGCGTTCTTTTCGCTGAGAATGCTGTACCTTCCGGCAGAGGTAAGATAAAGGTGGGCGATCCCGTCGGGATCGTTGTACAAAAGGAAAAGCCAGAAATTGTTTTAAGAAAAAGCAAGTGAGTACTTTAATGCGTTATTCAGAATTGAAAGCCATCATCGTCGATGCAACCGGCACGGAACTCACGCGTGAGGAGGAAGATCTCTTCAAATCGGAAAAGCCTGCCGGTTTTATTCTGTTCAAGCGCAACTGCGTTTCGAAACAGCAGGTGAAGGAACTTGTCGCGGCGATGCGTGCCTGTGTGGGACGTGACGATATTCCCGTGCTGATCGATCAGGAAGGCGGCACGGTGTCGCGCCTGAAGGCGCCGGAGTGGAAAGAATACCCGTCGGCAAAATCATTTGGCGATATCGCCAAAAAATCCCGCACGGAAGCCTTCATGGCAACGCAGCTGAATTCGCTGCACATGGCGCATGATTTATTGGAGATGGGCATCACGGTGAATTGCGCGCCGGTTGTCGATGTGCCGGCGCCGGACTGCCACGAGTTTCTCGCCGCCAGCCGCACCTATAGCAACGATCCTGAGCTGGTGGGGTATCTGGGTGAGGCTGTTTGCCGCGGTTTGCTGGAGGGCGGTATAACACCGGTGATCAAGCATATTCCCGGTCATGGCCGTGCGAAGGTGGATAGCCATCTGGCGCTGCCGGTGGCTGATGTTTCCCATAGTGATCTCGCGGCGACAGATTTCAAGCCTTTCAGGCTCCTGTCACAGTCTGATATGAAAACAGCGCTTTGGGCTATGGCGGCGCATGTTGTATACTCGGCGCTGGATCCTGATTCTGCGGCTTCGATTTCAAGGCGTATCACCGACGTGGTGGTGCGGGGCGAAATCGGGTTTCAGGGGGTTCTGCTGGCGGACGATGTTTCGATGAAGGCGCTGGGCGGCACGCTCGAGAGCCGGGTCAAGGCGACGATGGCAGCGGGCATGGATCTGACGATGTTGTGCAACGCGCCCTTTGCGGATCGCACGCTGGCTTTGTCGGTCACGCCGAAACTGACGGCAGCGGCGGCGGGACGGATCGAGGCGGCGGAAAAGCAACGGGCGAATGGCAGGAAACAGGATGAGCGAAGCAGAACAGCCACAGTTTGAGGAAGACCTCCTGAAGGAACGCAACGAGAGCGAGCAGCTTTTGCTGTATC
>PLXM01000253.1 GCA_003153235.1 Rhodospirillales bacterium | reverse complement strand
CGTATGCAGGCTGATGTACAGCGTAATGCCAACCAAGAGCAGCGCATCCACAACGGCGTTGCCAACGGTTCCCTGACAAACAAGGAAGCTGGTTCCCTGGAACGCGGACAGTCACATGTAGACCGTGCTGAATACCGTGCCGGCAAAGATGGTCATGTTGGTAAACGCGAACAACGCGGGATCCAGCGCCGTGAGAACCGTCAAAGCCACAGAGTTTACAACAAGAAGCACAATGGTGTCCGTCGCCACAAGGCAAAATAGTTAATACAACTATAATCTAAAAAATCCCCGGGCAAAAAACCCGGGGATTTTTTTATATGCCCCCATCACGAATGCCCCTATAATAGGCTCTCTGTATTTTCATTAAACAACACGAAGGTAATTTTTATGTCACAGCCATTACTGCAAGCACGGATTTTAACAGGCATTTTTATAATTTTCTTGACCGCATTTCCTAGCGCGGCACATGCAGGGGGAGACTATCACCTCAGCAAGAATATTCCTGTATCAGGTACAGGTAGGTGGGATTACCTGACAGCGGATGACGCTACGCGCCGCGTCTACGTTTCACATGGAACTGAAGTGGACGTTCTTGATGCAGACAAGGGCACAATCGTTGGAACAATTGGCCCGCTGCAGGGCGTTCACGGCATTGCTCTCGCGCCCGATCTGGGACGGGGGTTCATCAGCGATGGTCATGACGACTCCGTTATCGTTTTTGACCTGAAAACATTAAAAATACTGACAAAGGTCAGTGCTGGAAAAAATCCGGATGCCATTGTTTACGAGCCTGTAACGCATAAAGTTTTTGCCTTCAATGGCGGCAGCGGCACATCAACCATCATTGATGCGGGAAAGGCCCAAGCTATTGTCACCATCGATCTTGGTGGAAGACCGGAGTTTGCAGCCGTTGACGGCAAAGGTCATGTATTCGACGACCTCGAAGACAAGAATGCGATTATAAAAATAGACGCGAACACACAAACCGTAACAGAACACTGGCCGTCAGCTCCCGGCGAAGAGCCTGCGAGTATAGCCATAGACAGCAAAAATCATAGGCTGTTTGTCGGATGTCATAACCAGATGCTCATTATCCTTGATACCGATACCGGTAAAATTATTACCCACCTTCCTATAGGTGAAGGTGTAGATGCAACCGTCTTTGACCCTAAAACATCTCTGGTTATCTCTACCAGCGGGGACGGAACCATGACAGTCATTCATGAAGATGCGCCTGATAAGTATCATATCGTGAAAACAATCGAAACGCAGAAAAGATCAAGGACTCTGGCTCTGGATAAAAAGACTCATAGGCTCTTTCTCCCGGCAGCTCAATTCACAACCGCGCCGGTTCCAACACCAGACAATCCCCATCCCAGGCCCTCTGTTATCCCCGGAAGCTTCTCTATTCTTGTTTTTGATGCAGCGGACTGAAAATGTGATAGTCTTGTGAAGATAGATACAGAAAAAAGCAGCCGGTGAAGAATGAGTACGGACATACAAAAAAGCAACCCTCTTCAGGACTTGCAACAACGGGCTGACCAAGGCGACTTAGCCGCCTGTGCAAAACTGGGCCATATATATGCAGTCGGGGATCACGGCCTTGGTATTGATCAAAACCATGCCCTTTCCGTCCAATACTATGAGAAAGGCGCTCAGGCAGGCGACCTCCCCTGCATGTACGGTCTTGCAGGAAGTTACCTGCCGACACAGCCGGATAAGGCCATAGCCATGCTGGAAACCTGCGCCCAGAGCAAACATATCTGGTCTCTTGCAACGCTCGGAGATTTTTATCTACGCGGACGTCATGTGCCGCAGGATTTCAATAAAGCTTTCCAGCTCCTGCAAGAATACACCACCCTGTGCCGCCCTGAAAAAGTCGGTCAGAACACATTCAAGGTGCGGTGGGATCTTGTTCTCTATCCCTTATGCCTTTTGTTAGGCGTCGGCTGCCAGAAAGACGAGAAGACGGCGCTGACCGTACTGACTGATCTCACAAATCAGGGAAACCTGAGCGCTGCAGATATTCTTCATACCGGCAAGCTCAATGACTGGATGGCAGCAAAACGCTTCAATTTTGATACCAAGGCACAAGGACCCGTGACCTTGTTTAATAGCGCAGGCCAAGATCAAACTCAGGCTAATGCATTCTCCAACAAACCGCGTGTACACAATCCTCAATATGAGGTTATCAATAAAGAACACCTCAGCCGGTTCCTGCAACGTTCCCTTATTCCAGATGAACCCATTCTTATGCGTGGACATTTTCCGCGCATATATACTGTGGACACTTTTTTGAGACTTATTTTCTTTCTTCTTCTCGGTCGCTGGGCCGAGCATATGATGACAACTCCAGCCATTACAGACATCTTAAATGCTGATATGCCCTATCAAGCTTATCTGTGGCTCTACCAGCACCCCCAACTGCCTGTTTTAATTCTGGGTGCATATGGAACATTTATTGTCCTGCAAAGGATGATAAAGAAATGGACGACAGAAATCGTACTCACCGACCGACGTTTTATCTACAAGCACGGTCTTTTTTCTATCGAAATGATACAGATGAACTTCTGGCAGATTGAGCATTCAGATGTAACACAGTCTATGCTTGGAGGCTGGCTGGACTACGGCAACGTCCATATTCAGAGTTATGCGGTACAAAGCCAGGAAGATCCCTCAAGCGGTAAAGGCATGCTTTTACTTCCTGCGATCTCCCATCCGTTTCTGTTCTCACGTCTTATTGAAGATAACCGGCGGCTTCCCTACAAAAGCAGGCCGGGGGATCCAACAGCTGTTCCAATGTGGGGGGGACAGCGTTAAAACGTCTTCTCGTGTTTTTGATGTTTTTATTTTCATATTTATATGAAACTTAATAATATTAAAAATAACCACATACTAGTTTTGCAGATAAGCCTTAAAACGACAATTTATTGCCCAATCTTTCGCTCTCAAATCATGTGGGAGGAGTAGAATAACTCAGGGTGGCTAAAACACCCTATTTCAAACAAACTTAAAGGAGACTTCTATGCAACACAACAAACCAGAAGAACACAAGAAAGACCATGCTGCTACAACCGGCGGCTGTTCCACTGGCATGCCAAAAACCGGCTCTTGCGGTAGCTCGGAAGTTAAGAAACCAGAGCAAACCGGCTCCTGCGGCTCAGGCGGCAGCAAAAAAGGTTCTTGCGGTTAATAACCTTCTTCTCGCTTAGTGAAAAAAAGAAGCCAGGCATTGTCTTGGCTTCTTTTTTTTGTTCAAATGACCTAATGAATCGCCCTATCCCCCTTATAATCTGCCTTGCCGCTCTATTGTCAGCCTGCACGGTCGTCGGGCCTGACTTTAAATCGCCTGATGCTCCGGCAGCGAAAGCCTATACGCCGGAAAGCGAAGTACTTACAACAGCACAGCGCATCTCTGTCGGCAAACAACTTGAAATGGATTGGTGGCGTCTGTTTTCATCCAATCAACTGAATGATCTCGTCAAACAAGCTCTGGATGACAACTATAGCATCACCGCCGCACAAGAAACCCTCGCACAGGCTGAAGAAGCTGTGAAGGCCGAGAATGGCGGGCTGATGCCGCAAGTAACGCTTGGTGGAACGGCTGGAAGGCAAAAATACGGCGTTGCCTTATTTGGTCCGTCCAACTTCAAAATCCCCCCCTTCAATTACTATGAAGTGGGTCCACAAGTCAGCTGGTCTCCGGATTTTTTTGGCGGCACGCAGCGCGGTGTGGAGCGTCAGAAAGCGCTGGCGGAATATCAGTCGCATCAGCTGGATGCAGCTTATGTGACACTGACAGGAAATGTTGTGGCTGAAGCTCTGGAAATTGCCGCTGCCAAAGCAGAAATTAATGCCGTAGAAAAGATTGTCGCCGAAGACAAGAAAACACTTAATCTGGTGCAAGCCGCCTTCAATGCCGGAGCAGAAACAAAAGTGGACATCCTGACTGTCCGCAGCCAGCTTGAAAATAATCAAGCTCTTTTACCGCCGCTGAAACAGCGCATCAGTATCGCCCGCCACGCTCTTGCGGTGCTTGTGGGCAAGCCTCCCGGCAACTGGGCACCGCCGGAGTTCACGCTCGACAGCCTTATACTGCCCAAGGAACTGCCTGTTGCTATGCCATCGGAACTGGCGCATAAACGGCCTGATATTCTTGCCGCTGAAGCCAATCTGCACGCAGCAAGCGCCGCTGTCGGTGTCGCCACTGCCAACCTTTATCCGAAGATAACAATCTCAGCCTCAACATTACAGGAGGCCCTCATTCCCGGCAGACTGTTTGAAGGCGCGAACAATGCCTGGTCACTCGCCGGAGGAATCACTGCCCCCGTCCTGAATGGCGGCACTCTCTCTGCTGAAAAACGCGGGGCGGAGCATGCCTATCAGGCTGCCCTTGCCCAGTATCAGGAAACTGTCCTGCATGCCTTTGGTCAGGTAGCTGATGCGCTCACAGCGCTCACACATGATGCCGAGCTGAGCGCAGCACAGCAGAAAGCCTATGATACGACCCATACTTCCCTGACACTGGCGCGCAAGAGTTACCAATCCGGTGAAACAAGCCTGCTGCAGGTTGAAGAGGCAGAGCGGCAGCTGGCACAGGCTCAACTGGGGCTCATCCGTGCGCAAATCCAACTCTATCAGGATACAGCTGCACTCTTTGTTGCGCTTGGTGGATCCCCGATCCCCAGAGAATAAACCACCATAAGGCGCGTTAGCTCCACCAAATAAAAAAGCCAGCCTTCAAGAAAAGCTGGCTTTTTTATTTTTCTACTCGGTAGTGTCTTAGACCAAAATCTTACTGGTGATCCCAGTGATCATGATGGTTCGAGTACTCGAGGGCCTGGTGTATCTCATCAAGTGCTGCATCAATATGCTTCTGGGCACTTTCTCTGTGACCGCCGTAGTCGTGAGCAGCATGCTCAAGATCTTCTTTGGCATGTTGCAGCTTTTCGGCTGCGGCTTTCATTTCAGGATGACGATCCCAGTGCTCCTCATGCCCCTGTGGAGCAGCCTGCGTTCCCGGAACATTTATAATGACGTCGCCGGTTATATTTTCTGCATGTGCAACCGCCACGCAACCCGCTGCTGCAATGACAACCGCTGCAGCAACACTAAAAAATTTATTCATATCTTTCTCCCTTGTTTAAAAGCGTCTCAATATGTCGTTATCCGACAGTTAACATACTTTATGTCGCCTATACAGACTGTCAAGATAGAACTAAAATACATAACACAAAAAGGGGCTATGCTCGTCTTTTAACTGCGTGGACAACAGAAAGGGCTTTATATACATCCTGTGTAATACCTTTCTCAATGGACCGCATATCAGCAAGAGAAAGCCTGTCAAGTTTCTTGCCCTGCTTTTCTGCCAGCTTCACAATCTTGCCCGTTACATGATGCGCCTGACGGAATGGCATACCCAGCTCTGTCACCAGCCAGTCGGCAAGATCAGTCGCTGTGGAGTAACCGTTCTCTGCGTCCTGCAGCAGCCTGTCCTTATGCACTTTCATGCCTGATAACATACCAGACATTGCTTTCAGGCACAGGGTAAGCGTATCAAACGAGTCAAATACAGCCGTCTTGTCTTCCTGCATGTCTTTATTATAGGCCAGCGGCAGGGCTTTCATCACCGTCAGCATCTGGACAAGGTTGCCCGTGACGCGACCGCTTTTTCCGCGAACAAGCTCTGCTGCATCAGGATTTTTCTTCTGCGGCATGATGGAGCTGCCGGTTGTGAAACGGTCACTGAGGGTGATGAAACCAAACTGCGTGGTGGACCACAATACCAGCTCCTCCGCAAGGCGGGATAGATGGCTGCTGCAAATTGCACAGGCGCTCAAAAACTCAAGGACAAAATCACGCGAGGATACAGCATCAAGCGTATTGCGCACCGGCTGGCGGAATCCCAGTTCCTTTGCCGTCATGTTGCGGTCTGTCGGGTAAGATGTTCCCGCCAACGCACACGCCCCAAGCGGACATTCATCCATGCGTTCCAGCGCATCCAGAAAACGTGTTTTATCCCGTGCCAGCATATCGGCGTACGCCTGAAGATGCAGCGCCAAAGTTACGGGCTGCGCGATTTGTAAATGCGTAAAGCCCGGCATGATGGTTTCTTTATGTGCTTTTGTTTGTTTGTTTAAAACATCCTGAAGGCTCCCAATATGGCGCTCGATCTCTACGATAGCTTCCTTCATCCATAGGCGAAAATCAGTCACAACCTGATCATTTCTGGAGCGGGCTGTGTGCAGCTTGCCAGCCACGTCGCCAATCAGCTCCTTCAGGCGCGCCTCGATGTTCATGTGCACATCTTCAAGCTCTATCTTGAAAACGAATTTTCCAGTTTCGATCTCCTGCAGAACCTTATTCAGCCCCTTTTCAATCTTCCGTGCCTCGGCTTTTGTCAGGATACCACAGGCCCCCAACATTTTTACGTGGGCAATAGATCCGCGGATATCCTGTTTATAGAGGCGCTTGTCGACATCTATGGAAGCATTGATCTGCACCATGATATCATCCGGCGCCTGATCAAACCGCCCGCCCCACATCTGATGAGAGGATTTCTTGCTCATATCTTTTCGCCAGCAGCTTTTCTGACAGCGTAATCAGCCTTCAGACGGATGGCATTGATGCGTATGAACCCTTCAGAATGCAGCTGATTAAATCCGCCCTCTTCATCCATGGATGAAAGCTTCGGATTATAGAGAGATCTGGAAGAGCTGCGAGAAACCGGATAGGCTACACCTTTGTACAGTTTCACCGTGACATCGCCTTCGATATTCTCCTGACTCTTCTTGATAGCGTGCATCACGAAATTCATTTCAGGGCTGAACCAAAGGCCATTATATATCAGGTCAGCCATTTTGAGCGACAACACATCACGAATACGCATCACTTCGCGATCCATGGTAATGCCTTCGAGATCACGGTGAGCATTCAATAGGATTGTACCGCCTGGCGTTTCGTAGACACCGCGCGACTTAATACCCACATAACGGTTCTCCACCATATCAAGACGACCGATGCCGTGCTTTGCGCCCAATTGATTAAGCGCAAGAAACAGCTCTAGTGGATCAGTATGTGTTTTACCGCCCGCTTGCAGTTTAACGGGGATACCATGCTTGAAAGTCAGCGTGATCATATCCGCCTGATCGGGTGCTTTTTCAGGAGCCGTGGTCCGTGAATAAATTTCTTCAGCACAAACAGCAGAAGGATCTTCGAGGATACCCGCTTCATGCGATATGTGCAGCAGGTTTTCATCTTCCGAATAAGGCTTCTTCTTTGTTGCCGTCACGGGAATGCCGTGCTTCTCGGCATAAGCCAGCATATCAGCACGACCTTTGAACTGACTGAGGAAAGACGGCATCTTCCATGGCGCAAGCACCTGGATGTCCGGTTTCAGTGCGTAATAGGCAAGCTCGAAACGTACCTGGTCATTGCCCTTGCCGGTAGCTCCGTGAGAAACGAAATCAGCTCCCTCCTTGATCGCCACTTCCATTTGCCCCTTGGCGATAACAGGGCGCGCCAGCGACGTACCCATCAGGTAACGCCCCTCATAAACGGCGTTTGCTGAAAAAGCGGGGAAGATAAAGTCCGTTACAAACTCTCGCTTTCTGTCCTCGACATAGACTTTTGCTGCGCCGACCTTAACCGCCTTAGCTTTCGCGGCCTCAAAGTCTTCCTGCTGGCCAACGTCACAGATATAGGCGACAACGTCATACCCTTGCTCGATCAGCCACTTGAGAATGATTGAGGTATCCAGCCCGCCTGAGTAGGCAAGGACAACTTTTTTGCCCATAGTTTTTTCTTCCATCTTTTTAGAGTTTTATTTCCCAAAATAGCAAAATCCGGCCTGAACAGCTAGGTAAAACTATATCCTGACAAGGCTATACCGTTGACCATGTCATGAAATGTTCTGACACCCGCGCCGTCATCCGCCGCCCCCGCCACAACCATCAGCGGCAAGAGGTGTTCTTCACGCGGGTGAGCTTCACGTGCCGCAGGCGCATGGCTCCATTGTGTCAGAAAATTATTACGGTCAGCAGTATTATGAGTCGTTACCGCCATGGTAAGCCAGTTATCGAATGTATCCGAAGCCGGATCATTACCGTGAAAAAAACGTCTCAGATTGTGATAACTCATGCCGCTGCCGACAATGAGTATATTTTTCTGCCGCAGAGGCGCAAGCGCCCGCCCCGCTGCCAGATGTCCAGAGGGATCAAGGCCATGTTTCAATGACAGCTGGACAATCGGAATGTTGGCCTCAGGATAAATTAGTTTGAAAGGGATAAATACGCCATGATCGAACCCGCGCTCCTTGTCCTCCCGCGCAGGAATGCCGCTCTTTTTCAAAAGAGAACAAATTTCGTGTGCAAGCGCAGGTGAACCGGGCGCAGGGTACTTGATTTGATAAGTATGGTCAGGGAAACCGAAGTAATCGTAAATCAATTCCGGCTGCGGATGTGACGTAACAGAGAATTCCGGCTCTTCCCAATGGGCCGACACAACAACAATGGCCCCTGGTTGTTGCGGCAATGTTTTGCCGATGCCCTTGAGATACTCCGTCATGCTGTTCCAGGTGTCGGGCGGATCCCAATCCATAAAAAAGCAGGGCCCGCCCCCATGCGGGATAAAATGCGTCGGCATAAGTGCGAAGTTTTGATTCATACTTCGAGCATAAACCCGTCAATGCCTTTTTCCATGACAATTTCGAAGAAAATAGAATAGCTGCAATCAAAAAGGCTTCCCCGTAAAGGAGAAGCCTCTCTGATAGGAAAAATTCCCGAAGTTTTTTTAGTTAGTTTCCAGTTCCGGCGCCTGTAATAAACCGGTTGTTACCAAAGATTACTTTTTTGAAGTTTGTAGCCATCGCGAGATTTCCTTTAAGGCTGTTAAAAGTTCTTCTTATAACAGTTCTTATAAGTGTCAATTAAATTGCCGTAATCAATGTAACGGATATAGCGATTTACGCATTATGTAATAAATTTTACTGGCACCCGGTTAAGATACATTGTGCTGGAACATCCAATCGGCTATTTTGCAGACAATAAATTTTTATGGATGTGAAAGCCATGGTCGAACGCACCAAAGTTATTTCCAAAGTCAAAGAACTGACGGCGCAACTCGCAGCTGCCGGAACAAGCAATAATACCGCCGCCACCCCTACTGATGGCCCTGACTGGATAGGCCATGTTGCAGTACTCACAGGCATACTGGCTGCATTGACAGGATTCCTGACAGTCCGCGCCACCACACTTACCAATGAAGCCATTTATGAAAGCAATCAGGCCATCCTGTCACAGACGCAGGCCTCCGACGCCTGGTCAGAATATCAGGCGAACAGCATCAAGGCTCATATCACTGAAATGCAGATGCTGCCCTCAAACCATCTGAACACGGAAGACCGTGCAAAGTTAGAAAAGATGGATAAAGATATCCGTGATCGCCAGCCCACGAGCAAACAGACCGCTTTGACCATGATTCATGAACGTGAAACCCATCTGTCCAACGGTTTAAAGCATTTGCAGCAAAAAGACCTGCTGGGATATGCCGGCATGGTCGCACAACTGGGGATCGCGCTTGCCTCCATTGCAGCGTTGGTGCGCAAACGTCTTGCTTTTGATACAGCAATAGCCGCCGGTGTGCTCGCCATCGCCATAACAGCCTATGTTTTTATTTTTTGAAATTAACCAGATCGGAATAAAAGAATGAAAAGTTCTTTCAGATATCTGGCAGGTGTTTTTATTTCCCTGTCACTAACGGCAGGCGTAGCCATAGCGGACATCCCAGCCATTATGAACGCGGATGATATCCCCCCCTATCTTGAAAAAATGATCTCCTGGCATAGACAGGTTGTTTCACTGGAAGTATCCCCTACTCTACCCGGAGAGCTGTTACTAAAAGATTCCTTACTTCAGCATGCTGATAAAGTGCTCAACTACAGTTTTGAATTTGCGCATGCCATGGCAGGCCTCGTGGAAACCTCCCCCAAGCCCGCCGCGACAGAAGATCAGCCTGATCAACCTCAGCCAAAAGGGAAGGGAATCCTGAAAGCTATTGCCAGGGTAGAACAGCAAATCAGCGGTCTGCAATCTGGTCTTGCCGAGGCTAAAACACAAAACACCCGCTACCAGTTTAATGGAAAATTAAAGCTGGCGCAGGAGCACCTTCTTATCCTGAAGACTATTGCAGAAAACCTGGACACCTCAGATGAGGATAATAACAACATTGACCGGAAAATAAGCAAACTACAGGCAACTGTTCCTGAACTGAATGGCCAGAAACAAAAGCCGTCAAATGAAAATACTTTGGTGCAGCAGCAAAGCGGCTCTTCAAGCAGCGGCATATTCGGGCTACTGACTGAAATTTATAGTGATGAACAAGCTAAAAGCAGGATTAACTCATTACTAAGTCAGACAAAAGACACGCGCGCCGATAGTCGGAAATATTCACTCATGATACGAGACGGTATAAAGGGAATCCTTAGTCAGGGAGATGCCTTGGGCCAGCCCGTTGCCAAGAACACCCCCAAACCGCAAGTGACTTACGATAGTCTTGTCGAAGACATGAAGAAGCTAACCAAAATCGCCGTTGCGGGAAGCGGTGTCGGATCCTCGCTTGATGCCTGCAGTCAGGACATGATGGCGTGGAGTGACCTGATTTCCCGGCATATAAACGACCTGTTCTGGCGCGCCGCCGAGCGTTTCTTAGCGCTCTTACTAGCCATTGGTTTCGCGCTCGGAATATCTGCGCTTATTGGAAAAACCATGCCCCGCTACGTGCCGGATGAAAGGCGCCTGAACCAGCTGCACACCATACAAAAATTTATATCTTATACGGCTGTCGCCCTGATGATATTTCTGGGGTTCTTCACTGACCTGAGTTCCCTCGGAACCTTTATCGGTCTGCTAACTGCCGGTTTAGCCGTCGCCCTGCAGAACGTCATCCTCTCTATGATTGCCTACTTCCAGTTCTTCGGCAGTTTCGGATTAAAAGTAGGCGACCGCATAACAATATCCGGGGTCACCGGCGAGGTCATGAAAATTAGTCTCCTACGATTCTACCTGATGGAAATGAAAGAATCTGATCTCGGGTATTTACCGACAGGCCGCGCTGTGGGTTTCTCGAACGCCATCCTGTTCCAGCCCATGCCATTTTTCCGGCAGACGCCTGACACAAATTTTGTCTGGGGCGAGATTATGCTCACGCTCGACCCCACCATAGACCACCAGGATGCTTACAAGAAAATCCACGCTGTTGTAGACAAGGTCTATGCCAAACACTATCTCGCCATGCAGAAACAGCAGATGTCACTGACGAAAATGGCCCAATTCAAAGCAGAAGTATCAGTACCGCAGATATATCTCAAGATCGCCGGCAGCGGCCTTCTTCTGGTGATACGCTATGCCGTGGAACGCGAACAGGAATCAGCCCTGCACCTGCAGATCACGGAAGAATTGCTGGCCGTGATCAAGAAGGATCCCGTTCTCAAAATCGTCAATATCGGTTAACGGCAACTATTTCTGAAACAACTTCAGGTACTCGCCATAGCCTTCAGCCGTCATCTTGTCCTTTGGAATAAAGCGCAGCGCTGCTGAGTTGATGCAAAAACGCATACCCCCCTTATCAGCAGGGCCGTCATCAAAAACATGGCCCAGATGGGAGTTGCCATTAACCGAACGCACTTCATTCCTGGTCATGCCGGCGGATACATCAGTATTTTCTCGCACGCTTTTAGGGTCTATAGGTTTTGTAAAACTTGGCCAGCCGGTGCCAGAGTCAAATTTATCCGTTGATGAAAACAGCGGCGCACCAGACTGGACATCCACGTAGATGCCTTCGGCGTGATTGTTCCAGTAAGCATTGTCAAAGGGTGGCTCGGTGCCACTTTTTTGCGTTACGTATTTCTCCATATCTGTCAAAGCCGGTTTCATGGTTGTTTGCTCCTTATTGCTGTTTGATGACGAATCACTATTTGTTGTTACTGTATCGCCCCAGGCGCTGCCCGCAGCTAATCCAAGAGCCAAAGTTATGCCTAGTAAACTGTATTTATTCATTATTTTAATCCTTTCTATAGCCTTATTCGTCCCTGCCCTGCAGATAGTTATAAAATAGTGTAACATTTCAGTAGGTCCCGGCGAACAGGCGTTAGATAGATAATAAGCAGAAAGGTTCATCACCATGTCAAACGATATCCTCAAAAAAACAGTACGCCTTTTATCGGTTGCCGTCATCTCCTGCGGTGTCTCCTGTGCACAGGCCGCAAGCCTCCCTGATCCCCTGCTGGACGAGGGGGCGGCAAAAACCAGCGAAAGCCGGGTTATCGTTCTTTCAGGCGGCTGCTTCTGGGGTATTCAGGCTGTCTTCCAGCACGTAAAGGGGGTTACCAAAGCCGTTTCAGGATATGCCGGCGGTAGCGCGGATACTGCAAATTATGAAACTGTCAGCTCCGGCACCACCGGTCATGCGGAATCAGTAGAGGTGACCTATAACCCGTCACAAATTTCTGCCGGGAAACTTCTCAAGGTATTCTTTTCTGTCGCGCATAACCCCACCACACTAAACCGCCAAGGGCCGGATTCAGGCACNNTATCCGGCTGAAGCTTATCACCAGAACTACGCAAAACTTCATCCGGATAATCCCTACATCGCCATCAACGACCTGCCGAAGATCGAGGATCTCAAGCGCCTGTCGCCGGACGTCTATCGCGCCGTCCCGGTGCTGGTGGCGGGCGCGCACTCGTCCCGGTAGTCGCGCATCTAGCGCAGCACGCCCTGGATCGGCGCGAGCGCGCCGCGTGGACGTTGGCGTTATTTCCCGGCGAGGCGATTGCGCGCGAGGTAGCGATGGCACTCGACGCAGCTCAGGGTAAGCGCGGCATACGCCGTGGGCGTCGCGTCCAGGTCTCGTCTGGCGGCAGCTTCGCGCAGCGTTCGCACGGCCCGGATGAAGCCGGCGCTGTGGAGGGCATACTCCGGTGCGGTCAGCACCATCCACGCCGGGCCGTCGGTGAGCGCTTCCATTTCACGGGTCCGCGCGTCGAGGTCCTCCCATTGGCTGGTCACGACCGCCTCGAGGATCTTCTGCGAGCACTCGAGCTTCCGGTGCATCAGGCGATCGAGCGCCGGTCCCTGCGCCGATGTCGCCGACACACTCGACAGCGCCAGCAGGGCCAGCGCGCCGAACCATGTCCTGTTCATGCCTGTCTCCATCATGCGATGGCTGCGCCGCTTACGGCGTCGTCTGAAGCGTTTTCACGTAGGCCACCAGGGTGTGGATTCTCTGCGCGGCGTTGTCGGCTCCCGGACTCTCCGACGACTTGGCGAACACGTCACCCCACGCCGGCATGTCCGAATCGGCATGCGCGCTCCCCGGTTGGCGGCTGTCGATGCTCTTGAAGACCGTGTCGTCAGGAAACACACCCTTGCTTCGGGACGCGAGTTGCGTGAGATCCGGCGGGTGTTTCTTGAGTGATTTGGCGATCGAGCCGTCGCCTTTGCCGCCACCGCCGTGGCAAGCGCTGCAATAGGTCTGAAAGTCGGCGGCGCCCGAGTACGGCTCGGCTTGAGCCGCCGCCGTGACACACGACGCGCTCACAAGCGCGCCGACGAACCAGGCAAGAGCCTTCATCGCATCCTCTTCCGGCATCCAGGAGGATTCAAGGTAGGCCCTGCTGGCCCCGCGCGCTGTTCTCTATCGCACAGTCTCGGTCAGGCCGTTTTCAGTGTGCCGTCCTTGAAGAACGCCAGCAGATCGGCATTGATCTCGTCTTTGAGTGTCGACGGCATGCCATGCGGCGCGCCCTTGTAGACCTTCAGGATCGCGTTCTTGACGATCTTCGACGACAGCAGGGCCGACGCGACGATCGGCACAATCTGATCGTCGTC
>PLXM01000016.1 GCA_003153235.1 Rhodospirillales bacterium | reverse complement strand
AATGACAAGAAAATTACATCCGGTATTCTTGTGCCGGAGTTGCTGCGCGGACTTATAAAAGTTGCTGAACTGAAGGGGATAAGATTTCCCTCATTAAAATTCCTGGCTGTCGGTGGTGCAAAAGTAGCGCCCGAAATGATAAACAAAGCCCGTTCCATAGGGTTGCCCGTCTATGAGGGTTATGGGTTAAGCGAGTGTGGTTCCGTCGTTGCCCTGAACACCCCCGATAACGATAAACCTAGTACAGTGGGAAGAGTGCTGCCGCATATCAATCTTTCCATCCGTAATGGCGAGATCATCGTTCATAACCCGGCCTTTCTCGGATACATCGGCGCATCCCACAAGGGTGATTTTTCGACAGGCGATATGGGGGGCTTGAACGAGAATGATTATCTGTCGATAAACGGGCGCTTGAAGAATGTCATTATTACTTCCTTCGGGCGCAATATTTCTCCGGAATGGATTGAAAGTCTGCTGCTAACCTCTCCAGATGTGGTGCAGGCTTTTGTCTATGGTGATGCCCGGCCATTCCCTTCTGCCTTGATTGTTCCTTCACATACGGATGCAGATATTGCGGCTGCAATTAGCCAGATCAATAAAAACCTGCCTGACTACGCAAAAATTGAAAGCTTTTATCTTGTCCCGCCTTTTACGCCGCAGGATGGTCTTTTAACATCCACGGGACGCTTACGTCGCGATGCCATTCTAAAACAATATCATTCTCTTATAATACAGGAAGGAACGCATGACCTTTTACGATCATCTTGTTAATGAAACGCAGGAGAGCAGAAAGGCACTCTATACTGTTCCGCAGCTGGTAGATGGCTTACAAGGCAATATCAGCCGCGAAACCTATATTGCTTATCTAACTGAGGCTTATCACCACGTCAAGCATACCGTACCGTTTCTCATGGCAATGGGCAGCAGAATACCGGAGCAGAGATCATGGTTGCGTCCGGCCATTGCCGATTATATTCGCGAAGAAATTGGTCATGAGGAATGGATTTTGAATGATATAGCAGCAGCTGGCGGCAATAAGGAAGCGGCACGGTTTTCAAAGCCCAATCACGCTACTGAAATGATGGTGGCCTATAACTACGATTATATCGCCCGCAAGAATCCGATTGGCTTTTTTGGCATGGTCTTCATGCTAGAAAGCACCAGCACGCAAATCGCAACACAGGGAGCTACGGCACTTAAGAAGGGTTTAAACCTGCCGGAAAATGCCTTTACCTATCTTTTCTCCCACGGGAACCTTGATAAAGAGCATATGGAATTTTTTAAGAAAACAATAAACCTTCTTGCAGACCCGGAAGATCAGGAAGCCGTTATAGGAGTGGCGCGTACCACCTTTATACTCTTTGCTGATCTTATGCGCAGCATCCCCCATAAAAATCATAAGGAGAATCTTCATGCAGCTTAAGAGTAAAATAATCGTTCTGACTGGTGGTCAGGGAGGTATCGGAAAAATTCTGGCATCATCTCTTGAGCGCGCGGGCGCACGGGTCATTGTCGTTGACCGTCAGCTTGGCATAGATACATGGCCGACAGACCTTTCCGATGAAAAAGCTTTGCTCGGGCTTTGTGAGAAACTTACGAAGCAGCCTGTCGATATTCTCATTAACCTCGCTGGCCTGATGTATTTTGGGCATCTGCATGAGCAGCCCACCGATCAACTGGCAACCATGCTGCGGGTTAATCTCGAAGTTCCAATACGCCTGTCACAGGCCGTTATTCCCGGTATGCTGAAGCGGGGCAGTGGGCAGATTGTCAATATCGGCTCTGTCTTCGGCTCTCTGGCTTTCCCGCACTTTGTCACCTATTCAACAACAAAAGCTGGATTGAAAGGCTTCTCTGAAGCATTGCGCCGTGAATATGCAGGCAAAGGCATCACCGTGACGCACATTGCGCCGCGTGCTGTAAAAACGGCGCTGAATGGCGGCATCATTGCCGACCTGCATGAACGCACCGGCGTCGTCAATGACAGCCCAGAGAAAGTAGCTGGTATCATTCTCAAGGCGATAGAAAAGGAACGCAAGAATATTACCATCGGCTTTCCCGAGATGGTATTCACCAAAATTAATGCCTTACTGCCCGGTGTGATAGACAATGCACTCACGGGCAAACGGGACATTGCTGACCAATTACTTAATGAACAAAAGGAGAAACCCCATGCAAAAGCTGCTTAACTTCGCCCTCGCCCTTTCACTGTGCTTCTTCACGCTTCCCGCTGTTGCCGCTGTTGATACAATGGATAAACAGCTCAGCTCGATCCAAGGTGAATGGGCGCGGATTAAATATCAGGTTCCAGACAAAGATACACAATTAAAAGACCTTGCCAAACTGGAAGGGGATGCCGCTACTCTAGCCTCTATGTTTCCCGACAAGGCAGAGCCTAAAATTTGGCAGGCTATTGTACTGTCAACGGACGCAGGCGTTATCAATGGAATCTCTGCCCTACCAAAGCTTAAGACAGCAAAGGAACTACTGGAGACGGCAATAAGCATTGACCCTGCCGCGCTAAAGGGTTCTGCACAAACCAGCCTTGGCTCGCTTTACTATCAGGTTCCGGGGTGGCCAATCTCGTTTGGTGACAATAAGAAGGCAGAGACATACCTTACCTCTGCACTGAAAATTAATCCGGATGGAATTGATCCTAATTACTTTTATGGGGACTATTTGTTGCAAAAAGGCCAGTATGATAAAGCTATCCCCGTGCTGGAACATGCTCTGCAGGCTCCCCCGCGTCCCGGTCGTGAACTGGCTGATGAAGGTCGGCATCAGGAAATAAAAGTCGCTATTGCCAAAGCCCAAAAAGAGCTAGAGTCTTCCAACAAACGCACATTGAATCGGTAGGACAAAAGGCGATGCGGATTCTTCTGGTAGAAGACGACAAAATGCTTGGCAAAGCCACGACGGCAGGCTTGAAAACAGCCTATGCCGTTGACTGGTGTCAGACTGCCGAAGAAGCCGCTGATGCCCTTCGCACCACGGAGTATGATCTTGTCATGCTCGATATTAATCTGCCTGTTAAGTCGGGGCTCGATCTACTCAAAGAAATGCGTGGGAAAAAAGATGAACGGCCTGTTCTTCTTCTGACAGCGCGTGATGCAGTTCGCCACCGGATTGAGGGATTGAATGCCGGTGCGGATGACTATCTTACTAAACCATTTGATCTGGATGAGCTTCTAGCCCGTGCTGCGGCACTTATCCGTCGCAGCAAAGGACAGACAACGCCCAAGATTTTGCAGGGCGACATCATTTTTGACAGGGCCGCCCATACGGCCACTAAAGATGGAAAGGTTATACCCCTCTCTGCACGTGAACTGGCTGTGCTTGAAATCCTTATCAACAATGTTGGCCGTGTTATCAGCAAGACCCGGATTGAGGAGCATATCTATGACTGGTCAAATGAGGAAATTGAGAGCAATACCATTGAAGTGCATGTTTCTTCCTTGCGCCGTAAATTAGGGAAAACTTTTATCAAGACAATACGCGGTCTTGGCTATATGATTGCGTCATGATTAAGAAGTCCTATTCACTGCGCCTGCGTTTGATGGCCCTTATCGGAGGACCGATAGTTCTTGCCGGAATAATTGTCGGCGGAATGGCGCTGATGTTTACCTATCATGAAATTGGTGAAGTCTATGATGCGCAACTGGCGCAAGCCGCCAAGCTTTTGCTGCAACTGACGCAGCATGAAATAATGGATCATGACAGGCATGGCATTAGCCTTGAGCCTGAAGCCACTGACTTTTCTCACCTGTATGAAAAAAAACTATGGTTCCGCATATGGCAGAAAGGCCGTTTGATAACGCAATCCCACGAAGCGGATGCCTTTAGCAATACTATCGCGTCACCAGGCTTTTCCAAACAATGTACCAAGGGCTTCCACTGGCGTTTCTTCGTCTATGTGGATGACAAGACCGGCATCACGGTGGAAGTTGCCGAGAATCAAGAAGTCCGCACGGAACTGATTCTTCAGATTCTTGGCAGCCTCGTGCTACCCGGCATCATTTTTCTTCCGCTAATCTTGCTGATTGTCTGGATAGGGACAACAAAAAGCCTGCGCCCCATAGAATCAATCGCAAACCAGCTTAATCTGCGCAACGCACAAGACCTCTCTCCTATCTGTGATGGGAAAGCGCCGCGTGAAATTATACCTTTTATCCTTTCTCTAAATCGCTTGTTTCTCAGAGTTAATGAAACATTTCAGCGGGAGCGGGAGTTTACGGACAATGCTGCCCATGAATTACGCACACCATTAGCCGCCATGAAAACACAGACGCAAGTTTTGGCAAGAAAGGCTGTCCAGATTCCCGACAGCAAAGAAGGGCTTGATAACCTCCATGAATCAATCAACAGAGCTAGCCAGCTTGTAGAGCAGCTACTATCTTTTGCGCGGCTACAAAGCCATAGCGATCAACCAGAACAGGTTCATCTGTCTTTCTTGGTTGAAGACGTACTGCGCGAAATCCATCCATTGGTTCTCCAGCGCAGCCAATCCTTGGATGCAGAAGTTGAGCCGGGTATATACCTTCAGGGATATCCCGATGCCTTAGGTATCTTACTGCGCAATCTTGTCGATAACGCCATTAAATACACACCAGAAGGCGGGGCAATAACTGTTTCTCTGTCCCGCAATGCAAACAAAACCATCCTTACTGTTTCCGATAACGGCAGCGGCATACCGGAAGAGCATCTGGACAAAGTCTTTCAGCGTTTCTACCGCATTAACAAAAGCGCTGGCACGGGTAGCGGTCTCGGGCTCTCCATTGCCAAATGGGTTACAGATATGCATCATGCCTCTGTCACAATGGAAAATTTACAGCCCCACGGCCTTGCGGTGCGGGTTACTTTTGAATGAGGCGTCAATGCGATATCTAGTGCGTAGCGGCTACATCTTACCTTTAATCTTGTTTTTATATATTCCTTATGCCTATGCGGACGACTACTCCATTGATTCACCGCAAGTGGATGCAGGCTCAACGTCGCTCAATGCCAACTTAAACTACAGTCAAGACTCACATCCAAATCTCGATCATTATCTCAGTCAGGTTTATGGGGTTCAGCATGGCGTGAATAGCGGTTGGTCTACAGAACTGGACGGCATCTTTGAAAAGACATCTGACACCTCTGATAAACTGACCAACATGAGATGGGAAAATATCATCGCCCCATTCAAACCTGGACAATACTGGGTAGATGTCGGGCTTAATTTGGAGCTTGAACAATCATTTGAAGACGGCAACCCCAGCAATGTCGAAACCAAGTTTTTGTTTGAAAAAGAGATAAACTCCTTCATTAATACTTTAAACGTGAGCCTGAGTCATGACTACGGAGAAGGTTCTACGAAAGGCATTGAAGCCGGATACTCATGGCGTACCAAGTACCATGTTAATGATGAGTTAGAACCCGGCTTTGAGTATTACCCCGACTACGGGAAGCTGCTTGATCTGGACAAATCCAGACGGCAGGATAACGTCGTCGGCCCTGTGCTTCAGGGGAAACTAGGCAGTGTTAGTTATGATACCGGCGTATTATTCGGTGTTTCTGACGAAGCGCATGACGTGACTTACAAGCTTAATCTGGAGTATGATTTTTAATGGAAGACTTCAGATACGACAGATTTGCCATGGCGTTGCACTGGATAACGGCCATTCTGGTTGTAGCTTTATTCAGTCTTGCGCATATCTGGGATTTCTTTCCGCATAATGGCCCGGAACAGAGAACGCTACAAACTGCACACGTTTCTCTTGGCGTTGTCCTTACAGCCGTTGTCATCATTCGTCTGATTTGGCGCGCAGCATCCGGGCGTAATATTCCACCTGCCTTGCAAGGCTTTGAGGGATTAGCTGCCCGCGCCATGCACTATTTCCTTTATATTTTATTGCTCGTGATGGTGATAGCTGGCTTTGGCAAGCGGTGGGCTGGTCATCATGGCGTGGAATTCTTCGGACTCAGTATTCCTTCCCCGATGATAGCCGATCCCGCATGGCGACAGGATTTCAATCTTGTCCATCACTGGGGCGCATGGATTATTATTATCTTCGCGGGGCTCCACGCGGCAGCCGCACTATACCATCATTTTGTATCGCACGATGGTGTGCTGCGGCGAATGTTGCCGGCGCGAGAACCAAATGAGTAAAAAATGAAAAGTATAATTGCCTTGGCAGGACTAACGATGCTTTTAACTGGCTGTAATGGCTCATTTGCTGATGTAACACCACAGATAGCTCCAGATGGTACATACGTCAAAGGAACCCCGCATTTGGCACCTGATGGGACTTACGTTGGAGGAAATCCTCACATGGCTCCAGACGGTTCTTATGTCGGAGATGGACAGATCACTACGCATGATTAAGGTTCTGAATTTCATATACCACATTAATCATTTTCATGATGTGATAGCCTCGTGCTTGCCTCAATTGAAGCATCCTCAAATCGCACAATTTCAAGCATTTCACAGTTAAAAAATATTCATCTAAGTACCGGAAAAGACTTGACTTTTAGCCAAAATTGCTATAATATGGGAACTGTAGACTTGAACTATTTTATTATTTTTTAATCACGGCAGCGATACCGCCGATTTGTGAAACTACTTTTTCTTCTTTGTAATGCAGAAGTCTACTGAGCGACTGGAATTAAACATTCCGGTCGCAATAGGTGCCGCTGTCTTTTTTTTACAAAGAAAGATCATCTATGGACTTAAAGAATTCAAATCTACTAAATTTTCAAAAAACCGATCAATCGTCGGCTCCAGATCACTGTCAATGCTTGTCAGCACAGAAAGTCGCAGAACTTCTGGATGTTCATCCCCTGACCGTTCACCGGATGCTCAAAGACGGTAAACTAAAAGGCATCAAACAAAGACGATTTACAAGAGTATTTCAATGGTCTCTTGAAGAATATTTGATAACGAACACGATAGAACCTAAAGATCAGTCCTCTGAACCAGTACAGAAAAAGCAACGCCCTGTCAGAAGCACCAGCCATCAAGTCGCTATACGCGAACTGGGAAGGTTCGGGCTATGACTGTTTACTACAATAAGAGCCGCAAAAAATGGGCGTATGATTTTCATCTCAATGGCGAAAGATATTCAGGGTATTGCATTCATCCAGATACGGCTGCCGCCGCTGAAAACAAAAGACAGGCACGAGATACCGAAGCTTTCATCCGTGATCGTATCAAAAGAAAAACAACGATGCCGACAAAATACGGATGTTCACTGGCAGAAACAGCAGCTTGGCACGTTGAAAATCATGCGCAGCACTTGGCTAGTTGGCCTACCGTGCGCGGCTTTATCCGTGAACTACTAGAATATTTCGGTCATTCTAAAGACATTAACGGGATCACCGATGAAGATGTTGCCGAATATACAAACTGGTCGCGAACACAAACAAGAAAAGTCTGGATGAAGGGGCCAAAGAAACGAGAATATGACCCGAAACTTTTAAAGTTCACAGGCAGCAAAACACGCTCCCCCGTTACCATCAATCAATATCTTAAAGTTCTGCGGCAACTGTACAATACTCCGATGGCAAAAAAGCATTGCTTACATCCACCAACAATTAAGCTACTGAAAGAGCCAAAGAGAACACCGACGCCGATTGACCATGTGTCCGTGGAAAATCTTTTAAAGCACTCCCCGCCACACCTTCAAAAAATCATCGTTCTTTGTGTTCATACGGGCATGCGCGAGAAAGAAGCTTTAAGACTGAAAACAAGCCAGTTCATTGAAGACCAAAAACTGATTTATCTGGACGCAACCACAAAAGCAAGAAAAGGCCGAGAAGTCTTTGTTAATGATATTGCGCTGGGAATATTGAAACAGTGCCGTGCAATGGGTGACGAACTCTGGCAGCAATTACAAGAGGACAAAAAGTTGGCCTCCGAATATGCTCAAGAATACGGCATCAAAACACGCAGCGACATTCCGTTCCTTCTGTACCCCCAACCCTTACCTGACGAAAAGCATGTTCTCAGACCAATAAACTCCATCAAGAGCGCATGGATTTCAGCACGAGAAAAGGCTGGGTTGACTGGCAAGGTCAGATTTCACGACACCCGTGCCAGCTTCTGTTCATACCTCGCCCAGCTTGGCGTTAATATGTTAGACATCAAACAGCTTGCTGGTCATGAGTCAGTGCAGACGACCATGAGATATATCAACTCCGGAAACGTAAATTTACGTAACGCAGTTGATCTGCTCGCTGAAAAAAGACCTATTCAAGTACCTGTCCAAAGTCAGCATCCTGAACCGATCCACGTGGAATCACAGACGAAAGTCACAGACGGGACTTTATGAAGATGAAATAAGCGATCTAACCACTTGAAAGAAATGGTGATCCCGGTGGGATTTGAACCCACGACCCTCTGATTAAAAGTCAGATGCTCTACCACTGAGCTACGGAATCACAGAATGAGCAAGACAGTATGAGATTTTCACTGTCAGGGTCAATAGATAGAGTAAAAAATTTATTTTGTAAATTGGTCTTTATATTTCATAATGTATATACGTTTTCGGAAATCCTTTATGTAGACAGTCTCCGGCGTAGTGTTTAGTCTGTCAAAAAACTTGATAAAAAAGAGGACAGGATCACGATGGGTACCAATAAAACACGCATGCGCGACAGCAAGATTTTGATTGGGGCAGCTCTCCTGACGGCTCTGCTGTCAAAACCGGCCATCACGCCCGGATCAGGCCCCGCCGAAACGATGGAAGTGCTCGGTTTCATACTTATCGCCTCCTGCGCGATCGGGCGCATTTACAGCACGCTCTTCATCGGCGGCATCAAAAGCGAAAAGCTGGTGACAATCGGGCCATACTCCATGTGCCGCAATCCGCTTTATTTCTTCTCCCTGCTGGGCGCTGCTGGCATCGGCATGCTGTCGGGAGAACTGTCGCTCTTCGTATTCCTCACGGGCGGATTCATTTTCATTTATCACAGCCTCATCCAGCGTGAAGAAGAATTCCTGTCGCAGAAGTTCGGCAGCGAGTTCACCACCTTCTGCGCCACAACGCCGCGTCTCATGCCCGATATACACAAGTATGCCGCGCCCGAGGAAGTCACGCTGCAGACCCTTTTCGTGAACAAGGCTGTGCGGGATGCAACCTGGTGGTTCGTGGCATTGCCCGTTTTTGAAATCATAGGATACGTACACGACAAAGACATTCTGAAGCCCCTTTTCACGCTGATATAATATGCACCCACAGCCGGCCGACAATGCTTCTGCTCTGACACCTATGATGGTGCAATATCTCGCCGTCAAGCAGCAGTATCCGGATTGCCTGCTGTTCTACCGCATGGGCGATTTCTACGAGCTGTTCTTTGACGACGCGGTCAAGGCCTCGGCGGCGCTGGGCATCGCCCTGACCGCGCGAGGCGTTCACGCGGGAGCGCCGATCCCCATGT
>PLXM01000141.1 GCA_003153235.1 Rhodospirillales bacterium | reverse complement strand
TCGAATCCCTGCACTCCGACCATTTCCACTGCTTCCGTTTTCGAACCCTTTGAATTTATATTGAGCATGGCGGAGCCATGCGTGTTCGAATCCCTGCACTCCGACCATTTCCACTGCTTCCGTTTTCGAACCCTTTGAATTTATATTGAGCATGGCGGAGCCATGCGTGTTCGAATCCCTGCACTCCGACTATTCCCACAGCCTCCGTTTTTGAACTACGGCAGTATTGATTAGAACAAGACACCGGTTTCCAGCACAAGGCGGCCTTGCGAGGTATTGTTGCCGCTGTTGCCGAAGGCATCGCCCGCTGTCGTGCCGGAAGCACCAACGTAGGATGCGTCCACGCGCCCGAAGAATTGGTTATACTGGTATGTCGGCGTCACTGTGAATGACCATGCCCGGCTGCCTTGTCCGTAGAGGAGGTTGGGTGCTCCAGCGGCAGCGCTGCCGCTGGAGCCGATATACTCGCCACGACCCGCAAGGCTGACATTGGAATTGAAGGCATACTTGACCAGCATCGCTGCGCCATAAGTTGAAGCCGAGTGGTCAAGGCCTGCGCTGACATCTTCAGGAACATAGGTGTATTGCAGGTAGGGGTTGAACGTCCACGCTCCGGCCGTGCGCGTATAAATGATGTTATATATCGAGCTGTTGTTTTGCGCTGTTGGTGTGGCAAAGGTGGAATAGGATGTCCGGCTCAGGCTGCCGCCGGCGACAGCTTCCAGCGAGCTGGCGCTGTCGATCGTGTAAGTGGCGGCACCGGAGAGCCAGTTGAGACGTCCTGAATAAAAGCCGTCATTCAGCGAAAGTGACAGGGCGAGAGGCCCGGTCGTATAGTTCGCCTGCACGCCACGGTTCACGGCATTCTCCTGATTCCACAGCAGACCGCGCTCGATGTTCATGTTCTCGAAGGTGAAGGTGTATTCAGCGCCGAAGAGTGTTGGCAGTTTTCCGGCTTCAAGTGAAAACGCGCTGTTAGGCACCAGCTTGATATAACCTTGCGGCAGATACCCATAGGTCAAAGCAGTCGTCTTGCCTACGCGCGTATAGGCCGTGCCCAGATCCGGTATGGAATAAGCACCGCCTTCAACGAAGAACTGGAACTGGCCGTCTGTGTTCTGCACAAAAATCTGTCCGTTACTGATGTCCGCCAGAGAGGTTCTGTCTGTTGCCGTTGCATTGCTTTGCGTCAGGCCGATCGCCGTTGCGGCGCCGGTGACATATACCTTTCCAATAGAACTGTGCGTGTCAAATGAGAAGGGCGCTGAATTTCCCGCCAGAGGGCCTGTCATGGAAGGCATGGACAACGAAACCGCTGCAGGCGCGGCAGCTGTGGACGCGCTGGTGTCATCTGCTTTTGCCGGAGAGTATGGCAGCAATACGAGGCCGGTGGCCAAAGCAGTTAAATAAAAATTCGTGTTTTTCATGATGAAGCTTCCTTATCTGGGGTGTCCTTAAGGGGACAATTTAGGCGGTGTGGCTGAATATGTCGTGTAAATATCCTGTAAAAAACGCCTGAATATTTTTTACGGGATATTTACACGACGAGGGGGGTGACCGGTCCTATAATTTATCCAGTATTTCAAAGACTGAGTCGTTTTGACAAAGGAGTAATGACATGACGGACCTGTTATTTATCGCACTCATGGTGGCCTTCGGTCTGCTGAGTTTGGGCTTTATCAAGCTATCGGAAAAACTGATGGAGAATGAAGAATGACCATATTTTATATAATCATGGGCGGCATTGTGGTTGCCCTGTTTGGCTATCTGTTTACGGCGCTTCTCAAGCCGGAGTTGTTCCCATGAGAAAGGCCTCTTCCAGAAACGATTGGATACAGGGGTTGTTTACGGTCGCGACGTTGTGCATCGGCACGTTTATCGGCGCTACCTTGTTTGTTGAGATTTTGAAATAGGAGCTTTCCATGACTGGACTTTCTTTTAATGACTGGACGCAGATCGTCATCTACTTCGGCGTTCTTTTTCTCTGCGTAAAACCGCTCGGCCTTTTCATGGCCAAGGTTTACGAAGGTGAAAAAACCTTTTTGTCCCCCGTTCTCGGATGGCTGGAGAAAGGTCTTTACAAGCTCTCGGGTATCGACCCGAAGGAAGAAATGGGCTGGAAAGCTTATGCCGTAAACCTGATGATGTTCAGCACGCACACGATGCTGGCCCTCTATGCCATTTTACGTTTACAAACCCACTTGCCGCTCAATCCCGCAGCGATGGGCGAAGTATCACCGGATCTTTCCTTTGATACCGCGGCCAGCTTTTTGACCAACACCAACTGGCAGTCCTATGGCGGTGAGTCGACCATGAGCTACTTCAGTCAGATGATCGGTCTTGTGCTGCAGAATTTTGTATCAGCGGCGGTGGGGATGGCGGTGCTGGTGGCTTTTACCCGCGGTTTTATCCGCAAGACAGCGAAGACGATAGGCAACTTCTGGGTCGATACTGTGCGAGGTATTGTTTATATCCTGCTGCCGATGTCGATTGTCTTTGCCGTTATTCTGGTATCGCAAGGAGTCGTGCAGAGTTTCAAGGCCTATCCTGATGCGCAACTGATGGAAAATGTTCAGGTTGCCGAAGTCAAGGACGCTTCCGGCAAAGTGACGCAAGCGGCACAAACGCTGACGACACAGTCTGTTGCTGTCGGCCCTGCAGCTTCGCAAATTGCGATCAAACAGCTCGGTACGAATGGCGGTGGTTTCTTCAACGCGAATGG
>PLXM01000041.1:5578-13328 GCA_003153235.1 Rhodospirillales bacterium | reverse complement strand
TTTAATCCGCATCAGTTGCAGGCGATGCTGATCAAACATATTACGAAAAATGACAAAATAGCGGTTTGAATCAATCCTTACGAAAAAATGACGTGCCGACAGTAAACAGGCCGTGAAGTGAGATGGTCACCAGGTGTTTTACCCTCTTTCAGAGAACTCACACCTTATTTTGCGGTCAATAGAACTTTCTCTAAAGCCGTATATGCTTTCGCGTGCTTGTCCCTGGACATTTTTTGCAGGTTAAGCATCTTCCATTTAACGGCTGGAAGTTGGTCTATCCCACTCAGACCAAGTAATGACCAATTCGACGTGCGGGCCTTAAATGATAGCAGAAATTGTATTTCCTGCTCGGTCAGGCCTGCATGGATGGCTTTTATAAGTTGCTCTCGTGTTGTTTCTAAATCTTCCACGGTTACGGGTATTTCGGTCATATTCGCAAAATCGCTCTCAAATATACTCCTGATATTTTTCCGCATCGGATTTATCAGTTCGGATAGTGGGCGGGGGTGGCTGATAAGATATACGAGGAATGCCTGCCGTATTTCTGTGGTAAGCCCTTCATTTTCCAGCAGCAGCTTGACATCGAAAAAATCTCTGGGGTGTTGGCGATCCAGTGCGGCACAAATCTTTCCTGCATACAGCTCTGGTAGCGAAAGCACCTGCATTTCAGCATAACCAAAGGAAGCCTCAACCAAATCTCTCACTTCCATAGTGACTGGCGGAAATATGCTCCCGCGCAGAACAGGCGATAGCTCGATTTTAATCCGTGCATTATTGTGAATGACAAAAATTCTGAGTGCATCGCTTTCTTCATGCGAAGCCAGAATTTCAGTATTTGGGATTTGCTGTTGGATATCCTTTCTGCCAGTGCGCTGTTGCAGCTAACAGAGTAGCTAGGACTTCTGGAAATCATCATCAGGATTTTCCTGGCGGTAAAATCTGCTGAGACTGTCAGCGGAAAGACGCTTGACCTCCCGTTGCTACCGAGGACTCAATGCCTGAACTGGATATCTGGCTCAGGCATTTTTTATTTAAACGCCTTGATCATAGCCGACAACGTCAAACTTCGTGAATCAAGGTACTGCTCAATTCTACGCAATACCACGGCGCTGAACGAACCTTTTTTGTGCATATCGATCAAAAGTTTTCGCTGATGGTCAATAATGGCCTGTTCCGAATGTAGATAGTCATAGAATAATTCATGCTGGAGAGACGCATTCTCATTATGATGTTCTGTTTTTAATACACCGTTAAAGTAGCTAATTTGTCGCTCAAGCCTATTCCTGACTTCGACCAGCGCCTGTTCCGGTACATGCGGCGCGAGAGACTCATTGATAAAGTTGCGTGCACTATTGCATAATGCAAGGCGCAGACGGCGCTCTTCCAGCATGGTTTTCCCCTCCGGTTCACTCACTCTTAGAAATCTGATCAGCAACGGCAGGGTTAGCCCCTGAAACACCAGCGTTATCAGAATAACAATAAAGGTGATGAACAGAATAACGTTGCGCTGTGGGAATTCCTGGCCATTTTCCATCACCAGCGGCAGGGCAAGCGCTGTGGCAAGCGATACTACTCCACGCATACCTGACCAGCCGATTACCAGTAACTTTTTATCATTAATGGGCGTTCTTTCATTCCTCCCTCGCAGACGTTCCAGCCAGTTGGCAATATGAGCAGTAGAAAACACCCAGACCATGCGAATCAGGATAACGACAGCGCTGATTAGCAGACCGTAGCCAATCATTTCTGCAAGCGTGTGGTCGCTAGGGTGATGGATGATTGCTGGTAATTGCAGCCCGATCAGGATGAATACAAATCCGTTAAGCAGGAAAATGAGCGTTTCCCAAAAACTGTTCATCTGCATACGGGTCTGGAAGGAAAATATTTCATGTGCCCGCCATGAGATCATCAGCCCGGTGACAACAACGGAAAGCACGCCCGATACATGCATATGCTCCGCCAGCAGGTAGGATGCGAATGGCAACAACAATGTTATCACGGTTTCCACCGTGGGATTATTCAGAAACCGTTTCTGAATCCAGATAAATGCGTAACCAATCGCCATGCCGACCATAATGCCGCCCAATGCTACTAATACAAACTGTAGGGCGGCATGCCACAGAATGAATGCGCCGCTCAACACAGCTGCCACAGCATAGCGGTAGGTAATCAGAGCGGAAGCATCGTTGACCAGGCTTTCGCCTTCCAAGATAGCGACCATGCGTTTGGGGAGATGGAGGTTTTTAAACGCGCTGGTAGCAGCGACAGAATCCGTCGGGGAAATGATCGCGCCAAGCACGAATGCCAGCGGCCATGTGAATCCCGGTATCAGGTAGTAAGCGCATATCGCCACGCCAGCCGTTGTTAACAGAACAAGCCCGATGGCAAGCCTGCCTATGGAATTCCGATTTTTCTTGAAATCGTGCCATGAGGTATTGCGAGCGGCATCGAATAGTAGTGGTGGAAGAAACAGCAGAAACGCCACCTCCGGCGTTAATTGAACCACAGGAAGACCGGGGATGAGACTGATACCAAGCCCAGCCAGTACAAGCAGGATTGGGTAAGAAATACTTATTTGTTCGGCTAGAGAATATAGGCCGACCAACAAAGCCATTAGCATGAGGATGATGTCGAGATGTTCCATATTTGTTAGGGTTCTTTTGCCTCTGCCTGCATCCGTGCCGGGATTTCTTCACTGAAAAGTTCGGGCAGTAAATCGGCCATGACTTATTCCGCAATATCGGTATGCATTTCGGACAGCAGATTATTGTCCTTGTCCATGATCAACACCGTCGGTTTATAAGTTTTGGCTTCTTTCGGTTCCATCTGTGCATAGGCGATGACGATGACGAGGTCGCCTGGCTTGGCGAGATGGGCAGCAGCGCCGTAGATGCCGAAACGCTTGGAGCCGCGTGGTTCGGCGATGGCGTAGGTGGTGAAGCGGTTGCTATTGTTGATATTGAGCACATGAATCTGCTGGCCGTGCATCATACCCGCTTGCTCCAGATAATTGAGATCGATGCCCATCGAGCCATTATAATGCAGTTCGCAGTGTGTGACGGTGGCGCGGTGAATTTTGCTATGTAACATGGTAATCAGCATGCGATAGCCTTTTTCGTGGCGAAGGCGGGAGAATGCTTTGAGGGGGATATTCCTCGTTCCGATGCCGTAGAACCGCCTTCATTTTCCCAACGGGCCAGTGCTCTTTTACGCAAAACCGCATCATTCGAGTCTTTTTGCTTTGAAGACGGTATATAGCCAGCACACGCATTATCCAAAATGGCGATGGCTTTTTTAACATGATCTTCCTCGATAATCAGGGGCGGCAGGAAGCGCAGCACATGGTTGGCTGCGGGGGCACTCAACAAACCATGCTTCGCCAAATGACGGAAAAACGCATTGGAATCCCCAGCAAGTTGCAACCCTATCAATAACCCCTTGCCACGCACCTCGCGTATTATGTGCGGATGTTGATACTGTAGAACTTCCAATCCTTCAAGAAAAAGTCGAGACATCTGATTCACATGTTCCAGAAATCCATTAGCAATGATATGTTCAAGCACGGTTTTTCCAACCGCCATTGCCAGCGGGTTTCCTCCGTAGGTCGATCCGTGCATGCCGGGTGTGATAGTTTGGGCGACACGCTCCGTTACCAGGCATGCGCCGATGGCAAAACCACCACCCAAGCCTTTCGCCGACGCCATAATATCCGGTGTAATACCCCAATGCTCATGCGCGAATAATTTGCCGGTTCGGCCCATGCCTGTTTGCACTTCGTCAAACAATAAAATCAGCCCGTATCTGTCTGCTATTTTTCTCAAATCCGTCAGGAACCCTTCTGGTGGTAACACAATGCCACCATCTCCCTGTATCGGTTCTAAGAGTATTCCCGCCGTTTCCTGCGTAATGGCCTGCTCGACGGCGGTGCTATTGCCCCATTCCACCCGATCAAACATATCGATGGGCGAGCCTAGATTATCCCAGCATTTTGCTAATCCTCCCGCAGAGGCTGCTACGAATGTACGTCCATGAAAAGCGTTGGTGAAGCTGATGACACGGGTACGTTTAGGCTTGCCAACTGCTTGCTGGTATCGCCGCATAATTTTCAGGCTGGCCTCAACCGCTTCGGTGCCGGAATTGCAGAAAAAAACCTTATCGGCAAAGCTATGGCTGGTTAGGAGGTTAGCATAGTCGGCCATGCCGGGAATTTCGAGCAGGTTTGAGGTATGCCATAGCAACTTGGATTGCCTGTTCAACGCTTCCACTAATGCAGGATGGCAATGTCCCAAGCTATTAGCGGCGATACCCGACATAAAATCCAACACATGGGAGCCATCTTTAAGGTATAGATAGCATCCTTCGCCACGCTCAATCGGGAGGGAGTAACGCTGATATAATCCAAGAATGCTACTTGATTTCATTTCCATCCATTAACCATTCTTTTCTTCGGCGGGCGGCGCATGAGGCCGCGCAATTCTTGCCTGACCGATACCGGCTTTCTGCTGGAAGCGATCTGCATATGATCCACGACGCCTCCCGCAATGATGACATTGCGGTTGTGTCGGCCAGGCCAGTCGAATAACACGGCGGGCATTTTGGAGGCTTCCATGTTCAGCGCAATGCGATCCGCCAGCATATCCATATCATGCTCGACCATGACATTCACGCCCACGACGCCAAGGGGATCAAGCACTTCCCTGACAACATGGTAAAAATCTTCATTGATAAATTGCTCAGGAACGGTGCCGTCGCTGCTGAATGCGTCAATCGCTATGGCATCGTAGTGCTGGCTCGTTTTGAGGAGATAAGACCATCCATCGCCTACGACGCATTTAATGGCTTCCGGCATCTGAAAATAGCGCTTCGCCAAAGCGAAGGCATGTGGGTTGATATCCACCACCGTGATTTTGCAACCCACATTATGCAGCATGGTAGCCAGTGTGCCGCCCGCGCAGCCTATCATCAGCACGCGCCGCGCCTGGGCGTGCCGGATGATGCTATACATTACATGCACATATCCGCAGGTACTCACGCCATCGGCGTTTATCTGGCTATGGAAACAGGCTTCTTGATAATAGCTATAGGTGCCGTCACGCTTAGAGCGCATGATTTTGATGTTGCCGAATTCGGTATCGAGTTCTTCCAATAAAACCATTGTTATTTCTCCTAAGATTTTCTTGCCAACACTCGCAACCGCACATAATCCGCATGCCAGTTGCCGTCTTTATCGCAAAGCACCGAACGCATCCGGTCTTCCGCTTCTCTAAGGAGAAGCTCGTGCATCAATTCATCAAACGGTTTAAGAAATGGCCCGGCAAATGTTTTGAGCCATCCCCTCATTCCATCTGGCAAGGGAGTAATCCGAGGAATGAGGGCGATGGTTTCAACATACAGACCATGCTGTGCTAGGATGGCCTGGTACGTTTCTGGTGCGGGGTAATACCAAGGGCTGAGGGCTTTGCCGTCGAAACCACAGAGGCTGACCACATTGATCAAGGCATCCTCAATGGTTTTTACGTTACCTTGCCCACCAAACTCGGCGACAAAACGGCCACCGGGTTTAAGCGCTCTGGCGATGCCTGCGACCGCCAGTTCCGGTTCTTTCACCCAATGGAGGACAGCGTTTGAAAAAACTGCATCGAACTCTTGCCGAAAAATCAGATCGCGTGCATCCATCACGCTAGCGTTTAGGCCACGCGCTCTGGCGGCCTCGACCATCTGCGGGCTGGAATCCACGCCAATCACCTCGCAGCCAGCTTGCACTAGCTTTTCGGTAAGCACGCCATCGCCGCAGCCTAAATCCAGCACCAGTTCTCCAGGTTTGGGTTGCAGGAGATCGAGCAGCGGTTGCCCTAGCTGCGGAACGAAGCTGGCAAATTGCTGATAATCACCAACGTTCCATTGTTGCTGGGTTGATTTCACGCACCCACCCGTTTTTTGGAAGATGAGTTAGGTTGTATTTTCTCAGGTGCAGCATCCGCATAAATGGCAGCGAAAGCAGCCAAATTGAGAATTTCTGGCACCGAAGCACCCATCTGGAGGATTTGCACCGATTTTTCTAATCCACATAGAATCGGACCAATGACGCTTCCCCCTCCAAGTTCCTGCAATAATTTGGAAGAGATATTTGCCGAGTGCAGTGCGGGCATGATCAACACATTTGCGGGACCCGTAAGGCGGCAGAACGGATAGAGCTTCATGCGGTCTGGATTCAGGGCAACATCCGCGCACATTTCGCCATCATACTCAAAATCTACCTCCCGTTCATTGAGGAACGCCACCGCATCGCGGATGCGCTGGGCTTTTTCGTACATCGGGTTGCCAAAATTGGCGAAGGAGACGAACGCCACACGCGGCACATGCCCCATGCGCTGTACTTTCTTTGCGGTTTGGAAGGCAATATCTGCTAATTCCTGCGGAGTAGGAATTTGGTTGACGCTGGTGTCGGAAATGAACACCGTCCTTCCACCGGAAACGACCAACGATAGGCCAAACACCATCGCTTTTGGTCGTGGTTCTATGACTCTGCGTATATTCTCTAACGTTGTGTTGTAAGAGCGTGTGAGACCGGAGATCAGTGCATCCCCATCACCGCAGGCCAACATGCAGGCTGCGAAGATGTCGCGGTCATTTTTGACCATGCGGGCGCAATCACGATATAGGAATCCTTTACGTTGAAGTTTGCCATAAAGAAACTTGATATATGCATCAACGCGCTTACTGACCGCTGCATTCTCGATGCGAATGCCTTCATCCTCCGCGATACCTATTTTACGCATCGCTTCGTGTATCTGCTTTTCTTTACCCACCAGAATCGGCGTACCATAACCATTGCGATACCATAGCGACGCTGTGCGGATGATGGTTTCTTCTTCTCCTTCCGCAAAAATAATCGTTTTCGGATTGGCTGTGACGCGCTCGAAAATCAGATTCATGCTGTTCGCCGTTGGGTTCAGTCGGGCGGCGAGTTCTTGTTTATAATGCTGCATATCGATAATCGGTTTGCGCGCTACACCGCTGGTCATGGCTGCCTGCGCTACCGCTGGCGGAACGGTGTAAATCAGCCTCGGGTCAAAAGGACTGGGAATAATATATTCATAACCATAGTGCATCTTTCGCCCTGAATACGCGGCGGATACTTCATCCGGCACCGGCTCGCGTGCAAGAGTTGCAATGGCCTGCACCGCTGCCAGCTTCATCTCATCGTTGATCGTTGATGCACGCACATCAAGCGCTCCACGGAAAATGTACGGGAAACCCATGACGTTATTGACCTGATTGGGATAATCGGAACGTCCGGTGGCGATAATCGCATCCGGCCTGACTTTTCTGGCTTCCTCAGGATCGATTTCCGGATCGGGATTGGCCATAGCGAAGATGATGGGCTTAGGTGCCATCAATTTTAGCATGTCAGGCGACAACGCTCCTTTAGCCGATAAGCCGATAAATACATCCGCGCCCTTAATCGCATCCGCCAGTGTACGGGCATCGGTTTTCACTGCATGAGCGGATTTCCATTGGTTCATTTCCTCGGTGCGACCTTCGTAAATCACCCCCGTTCTGTCCAGCGCGATGACATTCTCATGCGGAAGGCCATAGCTTTTGATCAGTTCAATGCAGGCAATACCTGCCGCGCCCGCGCCATTGAGAATCACCTTCATCTTCTTAAAATCGCGCCCCGTGATGTGGGCGGCGTTAATCAGTCCCGCCAGCACGATAATAGCAGTGCCATGCTGGTCGTCATGGAACA
>PLXM01000041.1:0-5545 GCA_003153235.1 Rhodospirillales bacterium | reverse complement strand
TTGCCTTCCATCACCGGCTTGGATGCAATGGCACCGAGCCTTCCTAGCCCTAGCACCGCTGTACCGTTAGAAATCACGGCCACTAAATTGCCCTTGGCGGTATAGTCATATGCCTTGTTTGGGTCTTTCTCGATAGCAAGGCAGGGCACCGCTACGCCAGGGGAATAAGCGAGAGAAAGATCGCGCTGCGTCATCAGCGGCTTGGTTGCCACAATAGCAATTTTACCCGGCTTACCCTGCGAATGGAAATCCAGTGCTTCCTGATCGGTGATATGGGTATTTTCTTTTGAAGTGATAGATTCAGTCATATGTTTTCCTTTATATTATCTGTTTGGATGCAGTTGGGTTGGCTGCGAGTGCTGCCATTGCCGGTAGCGGAGCTTAGTTTCTTTCTCATCAATCTGTGTTCTGTTCTGCTCGAAGCGGAATTTTACTTTCCAGATTTTGCGGTGGTAGAGTTCGATGGGCTTAACCATGCTGATAAAAGGCCCGAAAATATTTGCAGTTTCCCACAACTTATCCATCACATCCGTGAATATTACCTGTATGTGCGCCACCTTTAATGTAGCCGACAATCCTTCTTTGCTTGTGGTTATGGGAATAGTGACCAAGGGCTGAATACCGGCACGGTCGGCGCATAGCTGCACTATTTTACGGCTGGTTTTATTTTCAGTATGTTGCCCGTAAGTGCTTGCGCTTTTATCAAACAATTCCCGGCTGAGCGTATCCACCAGGCACTTTAACTGCGTAAAGCTAATGGGCTGCTCCTGCTCGATAAGCGCAACATCTTCCGGGTGAGTGGCGGCCATATGATCGAGTAATTCAAGCGTTAGCGGCATAGGCGGTTCCTTTAATTCCTTCGGTCATCGACGGTATTGGAAAGCCAGCCATGCGCGACATCGTGAAAGCGTTTGATCGCCTTCTTCCCGCCTTCCACGGTTTCAACCAGCTTTTTTTCCCACAGGAATTCCGCCAATTCATTATCTGTGACATGGGTAAATAGCAGCGTCATTTCGGAATAGAATTGCTGACGTTTTTGTTTTTCCAATGCCAGATGATCTGCCGCCCAAACCATCAGGCGTTTATTGCGTTCTTCGTTGATTTGCTGGCGGGTGGGCTGGCTCACGGTATTATTCCTTGGTTGCGTTATGTTTGGCTTCGTTCGGAACGACCGACGAATGATGGTCGATGATTTTCCAGCCATTGGCTTCTTTTAGATAGGTAAAACTGTACCTCGCTTTCAGCACTTTCGGCTTGCCGCTTTCCTCGAAAGAAAATACATAAAAGCCATCATTAATGGCGACATCGTCAAACACCTGTATATGCGAGGCGGATGTCTCCGCGTGCAGTTTTGACAAGGCCAGGAAGTGCATAAAATAATCCTCGATTTCACTGCTGGATGTGCGGAGTTTGCCTGAAAGCGTCGGGTGCAAATCCGCATGTTCGTCATAAAGGGAAAGTAATTTATGCATATCCTTGTGATTGACATCTTCAATCCACTCTCCGAATGCCGCCTTTACTTCGTCGGTTTTTTCATTGTGGGCGGAATAAGGCTGACAACCGGCCAAAGACAGCATGACCAATAGAAGCAGGGTTTTTCTCATCTTCATTCTCCTTTATTTGGCATCTGTAATTAGTTTTACGGCTTCATCGATTGTTTCCGTGACATTCAATTTATCCCTGGCGCTAAGCGGCAATTTTTGCAGAATCTTGTCGGTTATTTCATGGCCGCCACAGAGGATGACCGCCCTGTTTTTGCCCTGCACGTCCAGGATCATATTTTTCATGGCGACCAGTCCTGTCATGTCGATAAGGGGTACGTCCTCCATATCAATAATCAGTGTTTTGATGTCGCCCCGGACAAAGCCAATACGTTCAAGCGCATTTTCCACTGTGCCGAAAAATACCAATCCGTTGATGTGATAGACCATTACATCATCCGGCAACGTCAAGTGCCGGAGCTTACGGTGATGGCCAGTCGCATTGTGGCTCACCTGCGAATGCGTAAGATGGGCGATGCGCTGCATGAGCAGGAAGCAAGCCAGCACTACGCCGACAGTTACACCCGCCACCATATCAATGAACACGGTAAATCCGAAGCACGCCAGCAGCACAATCGTATCGCTGTGCGGAGCGATCTGGATGGTGCGGATAAATTGCCGCGAATGCGACATGCGGTAAGCGACGGCGATCAACAACGCTGCCAGCGATGCCATCGGGATATAAGACATATACGGTGCCAGTAGCAGCACATAGAACATTATCAGCACGGCGTGTATTGATGAAGCGAATGGGGTTTTCCCGCCGCTATGGATGTTCGTTGCAGTACGGGCGATAGCACCCGTGGCCGGAATACCCGTCACTAAACCGGAAAGAATGTTACCAATCCCGACGCCTATAAGTTCCGCGTTGGGATTGTGCTTTGTGCCTGCCATTCCATCCGCAACGGTTGCCGAAAGCAGCGATTCCAGCGCACCGAGCGCGGCGATCACCAGCGCTGGCACCATTAGCGTTTTCAGTTCGGCGAAGCTGGGCAAGGCGAATAGTTCCGATCCGTCCAGCCCAGGAATATGGAATGAAGGCAAAAATGGGGGGATACCTTGGCCTGTGCTGCCATCAGGAAGCGCGTAGGTGAAGCGGTTGCCGATGGTGGCAATGTCAAAGCCGTAATGTTGCAGCGCGTAAGCCAGCAGGGTTCCCAGCCCAATGCCCACAACCGGCGGCGGTACTTTCGGCATGATTCGCTTCGAGGTAAACATCAGCACCAGCGATACGATTCCCACCAGCGCTTCCGGCCAATGTAAGATGGGAATATGCTGCGCGATCAGCGCAACTTTGTGGACGTATTCGCCCTGTAACTTTTCGATGCCAAGGCCGAGAAAATCATTAAGCGCCAGCGTGCCGATCACCACTGCGATGCCGGAAGTAAAGCCGGTAGTCACGGGATACGGCACATAATTGATGTAGCGGCCAAGTTTGGCGATGCCTGCCGCGATCAGCAATAGTCCCGCCATAAGCGTGGTGATAATCAATCCGCGCAACCCATGCTCGGTGACAATCGGTGCGACGATGACTACGAAGGCAGCGGTGGGGCCGCTCACTTGTGAAATTGAGCCGCCAAGAAGAGGTACGAGGAAACCGGCGACAATCGCCGTGTAAAGGCCATGCTGAGGTGGCAGGCCTACGGCAATCGAAAGCGCCATCGCCAATGGCAGCGCTACAAGCGATACAATCAGGCCCGCGATGGCGTCACTTTTGAACGTCTGGAAGCTATACCCCTTTTTGAGAGATTCTTTTAAGGCGTACCCGATGGGGATAATACCGCTTATTTTTTTTGTCATAGGCATATTCCTTATTTTTCCGAACCAATGCATCCTGAGCGCCAGATAGCCCCGATAAAGAAACCTTTGGCGCGGGGAAGTATTAGAAGTGCAAGAACCAACGTTAACGTCAAAACCACCAGCATAGTCACCCAATCCGGCCAGGTGAGATTCGGTACGACACCAAGCAGGAAGGGCGCGAGGATATGCCCCATCAGCAATATGGTGAGCCATGCCGGGCCATCATCCGCCCGAATATGCCCCAGCGCTTCACCGCACACCGCGCAATGATCGACGGGCTTAAGGTAGCTGGCGAATAAACGGCCAGCGCCGCAGTTAGGGCAGCGGCCCACTGTAGTGCGGATCACCGTAAGCCAGAAATCCGGTCGTTCATTCGGTTTGTCCGGGTCATTCATCTCCCTTTGTCCAGATTACGTTATGCGCCGCCAAAAATTCCCGGATCATCTGGCGGATCGCCTGCGAGGGTGTCGTATCCAGCCGGGTGCATAAATCCTCGAACGCTTTTTTCTTATCTGGATCGATAAGAACCGTCAGACGGGCTATCCGATTTTCGATCATTATTTCTTTCATTGCTTCTTTGCCTCTCATTGTGAGATGCACCCCATCGTTTAGACACGCAAAATCGAGATGCGGAACGGGATATGTCCCATATATTATGNNATGATAATTCAATTATAATAAACTTGTATCAAATTATAACTTAATGGTATTTAGATACAAATACAATGTAGATAATTATAAGATGATAAACTATGATCCTATTTATCACTTGATAAGCAGGATAGTTTGCGTGAACGCATACCGGATGTGGTAAAAAAGTGGCGAATCTGGGCATGAGCTGGAGGCAAAATTCCCTCTTCCAGACCATCTATAAGGCTGTATGATCGCGTTATGATTGAACATGATGAAAACGCATAACAATTTACCGCCGAGCAAATGCAGGAGTTCACGCATCAAGACGGTGTCAAGAGAGCTTTGGCTCGTAATTTGTAAGTATAAGAGATTATCAAGGAGAGCTGTATTAATATCCCAGACATCTTATGAAATCTTATTCCTAATTTGAAACCTAGCTTTTATGCGGAGTAAAAACATGCAGACATCGACTGATCTAACAATATATGAAGTATGTGAAATACTTGATGATACAAAGCAAAAAACGGGCGTTTTTAATTTAGTCAGGAAGTCATTGGAGAAGGGATTACCATTCATACAAAGCTGCGACCACTCACATAAGGATATTCACGAGGCTAGTATTTGCAATTTTTTTAGTAAGCATCCCTCTATTTTAGAACATTCCATGAAATTGGAGGATGCCTAATGCCGAATCTGTTGCCTTGGATTGTCTACATTTTACAATGCTCAAACAATCCTATCCCAAAATTATGGGCTTATGCCTCGGGTGGTGAGATCCTTGACATTTTTGAGACAAGCTATTATAAATCCCCGCTTTAATGCTGCATTGCAATAAATTATTGCTGATTGATATAACATCTAATTTATTAAGGAGTTTACTATGAACCAGCCAAGCAAAAAGACATCACCAGTTCAAGCTACTGCAAAGATAGCATCAGCAATAGCTGATAAAAAGGCTGTAAAGGAATTTATCACCAACAGCACCGATCAAGCCAAGAAAGCTCAGGAGAAAGTATTGGACATGAGCCGTGAAGGTGCAGAACATTTCGTTAAACACGCCGATACTGTTACCAAAGCATTACATGATACCATCGGAATGTCACATAGCACTATGGAAACCTGCATAGAATGCGGCAATATGACCGCTGAGTTCGCCAAAGATATGAGCAGTGAAATATTTGAATCTGCTAACAAGGCGTTTTCTGAGACTAGCGAACTTACAAAGGAGCTATTCGCTTGTCGCACCATCAGTGACGTGTGCGAGTTGCAGAACAAATTCGTCAAAAATATGACGGATAATTTCTTCAATCAATCTACCAAGCTGTCGGAAATGATGTTTGAATACACAACCGAAGTGCTGGAACCCATCAATAACCATGTAACTCAGGCTACTGAGCAATTCAGCAAATCTCTGAAAGTATAATAAAACGGTATAAATTGCGGCACTACGCAGATAGACTGTATTTTAAAGGTATTATGTAGTCGATCTTTGATCGTTACATGATGAAGATGTGACAAGTGCGATGCTAATCGTGACTTTTCTGAACCGTGAATAGAGGGGTTGTTCATCT
>PLXM01000216.1 GCA_003153235.1 Rhodospirillales bacterium | reverse complement strand
ACCTACCGCTATCGCGGCCATTCGATGTCCGACCCCGGCAAGTACCGCACCAAGGAAGAAGTCGAGGAGATGCGCGAGCATCATGATCCGATCGACAGTATTCGCAAGATCATTCTCGAGAGCGGCAAGATGTCCGAAGAGGCTTTCAAGGCTGTCGATAAGGAAGTGAAGGATGTCGTCAACGCTGCCGCAGAATTTGCGCAGCAAAGTCCGGAGCCTGATCCGTCAGAGCTGTGGACGGATATTTTGTTGTAAGGGGAGGGTTTAAAAAATGTCCATTCAAATTCTGATGCCTGCACTCTCCCCGACCATGACGGAAGGTAAGCTCACTAAATGGCTGAAGAAAGAAGGAGACAAGGTTAAGCCGGGTCAGGTCATCGCCGAGATCGAAACCGACAAGGCAACGATGGAAGTCGAAGCCGTCGATGAGGGCGTGATCGGCAAAATTCTGGTGGCTGCCGGTACCGAAGGCGTCGCCGTCAATACGCCGATCGCTGTTTTACTGGAAGAGGGTGAAGGTGCGGCGGTTATAGGAGCCGCGCCTGCGGTGGCGGAAGCTGCGCCTACGAAGAAGGTAAAGCCTGTTTCCGATATGGCGCCGCCCACTTGCGCGCCTGACGCAGCACCTGCCCATGCCGCGCCGGTGGCGCATGTCGAGGCGGAAAAGGATTACACAGGCCCGACAAAAACCATGACCGTGCGTGAAGCCTTGCGTGATGCGATGGCAGAAGAAATGCGCCGTGACGGCGAGGTCTTCGTCATGGGCGAGGAAGTGGCCGAATATCAGGGCGCTTACAAAGTCACACAGGGATTGCTGCAGGAATTCGGCGACAAACGCGTGATCGATACGCCGATCACCGAATACGGTTTTGCAGGTCTTGGCGTTGGCGCGGCCTTTGCGGGATTGCGTCCGGTCGTTGAATTCATGACATGGAACTTTGCGCTGCAGGCGATCGACCATATCGTCAACTCTGCGGCCAAGACGCTGTATATGGCCGGCGGACAGCTGGGCTGCCCGATCGTTTTCCGCGGTCCTAATGGACCCGCTTCGCGGGTCGGGGCGCAACACTCGCAATGTTTTGCCAGCTGGTACGGCCACGTACCGGGCTTGAAAGTTATCGCTCCATGGTCAGGTGCTGACTGCAAGGGATTGCTGAAGGCCGCAATTCGCGATCCTAATCCCGTCGTCTGCCTCGAGAACGAAATGATGTATGGCCAGAGCTTTGAAGTACCGACGGACCCTGAATTCGTATTGCCCATCGGCAAAGCCAAGATCGAGCGCGCCGGAACGGACGTGACGATCACAGCGTTTTCGCGCATGGTGGGCGTCGCTCTGCAGGCGGCCGAGAAACTGGCCGAGCAGGGGATCAGCGCGGAAGTGATCAACCTCCGCACCATCCGCCCGCTGGATGTTGAAACAATTGCCGATAGCGTGAAGAAAACCAACCGCCTTGTTTCCGTTGAGGAAGGCTGGCCCTATGCTGGCATGGGCGCGGAAATGGCGGCGCTGATGATGGAAAGCTGTTTTGATGATCTTGATGCGCCGGTGCTGCGCGTCTACGGCGCGGATGTGCCGATGCCTTATGCCGCCAATCTTGAAAAACTCGCCGTGCCGCAGATTGAGGATATCGTAACTGCAGCGAAAAAGGTGGCCTATGCCGCATAATGTCCTGATGCCTGCCCTCTCGCCGACGATGACGGAAGGCAAGCTCACCAAATGGCTCAAGAAAGAGGGCGATAAGGTTAAAGCGGGACAAGTTCTTGCCGAGATCGAAACTGACAAAGCAACGATGGAAGTCGAGGCCGTCGATGAAGGCACGCTCGGTAAAATTTATGTGCCCGCCGGAACGGACGGTGTAAAAGTCAATACGCTGATTGCCGTGCTGCTGGAAGATGGTGAGAGCGCCGCCGACATCAAGGCTGGTGCTGCGCCTACCGCTGCACCCGTCAAGACAGTAACGCCTGCAAACGCCCCTGCTGCCGCGCCGCAAAAGACAGTTGCGCTGGTGCCGCAGAAAGATTCCGGCCGTATTTTTGTAAGCCCTCTGGCCAGACGCCTCGCCAAGGAAAAAGGCATTGATCTTTCCCGTGTGCAGGGTTCCGGCCCGCACGGGCGCATTGTGAAGAGCGATCTTGAAAAACAGTCTACCGTCATTCCCGCGCAGGCGGGAATCCAGCCGCCGAAGGCGGCATCATCCATTGATGCAAAAGCGCTAGCCGATGCTTATCAAATTCCTTACAAGCTTATCCCGAACTCCGGTGTGCGCAAGGTTATCGCCCGTCGCCTGCTGGAATCAAAGCAGACCGTGCCGCATTTTTACCTCTCGCTTGATTGTGAACTCGATGCGCTGATGAAGATCCGCAAAGAGCTGAACGACGGCGCGACGGACTTCAAACTTTCCGTCAACGATTTCGTCATCAAGGCGACCGCGGCGGCATTGGTAAAATTTCCCGCCGCCAACGTGTCATGGACGGATGATGCGATTTTGCAATACGAGCGCGCCGATATCTCTGTCGCCGTAGCGACGCCGAATGGCCTGATTACGCCGATTATAAAAGACGCCGCAAACAAGAGCCTGAAAGAGATTTCCAACGAAATGAAGTCGCTGGCCGCCAAGGCGAAAGAGGGCAAGCTGAAGCCGCAGGAATTCCAGGGCGGGACGATTTCCGTTTCCAATCTCGGCATGTTCGGTATTCGCGAGTTCGCCGCCATCATCAACCCGCCGCAGGGCTCCATCCTGGCTATTGGCGCGGGCGAGCAGCGTCCGGTTATAAAGGACGGTCAGGTGAAGGCCGCGACCGTGATGACCGTGACGATGTCACTCGATCATCGTGCTATCGACGGCGCCGTGGGGGCTGAGTTCCTACAGGTATTCAAGAAGCTCATTGAAGCCCCCATGAGCCTTATCCTATGACCGAACAGAATTTTGACATTGTCGTGATCGGCGGCGGTCCGGGCGGTTATGTCGCGGCGATACGCGCATCACAACTAGGCATGAATGTCGCGCTGGTTGAGCGCGAGCATCTGGGCGGTATTTGTCTCAACTGGGGCTGCATCCCGACCAANNCGGAGATTTATCACCTGCTGCACCGTCTTGATGAATACGGCCTCAAGGCCGACAACATCGGTTATGATTTCAAAAAAGTGATTGACCGGTCGCGCAAAGTCGCGGGGCAGCTCTCGGGTGGCATCAAGCACCTGATGAAAAAGAATAAGGTCACGGTTTTTGATGGCACAGCCAAGCTGCTCGGCAAAGGCAAGGTTTCCGTAGGTGATAAAACTCTGAAAGCGCCGCACATTATTATTGCNNACGGCAAGCTGGTGTGGAGCTACAAAGAGGCGATGGCGCCCGTGGAAATGCCAAAATCGGTATTAGTCGTTGGTTCTGGCGCAATAGGCGTCGAGTTTGCGAGTTTCTACCGCAGCCTCGGTGCAACGGTGACGATTGCCGAAGTGATGGACCGCATTGTTCCGGTTGAAGACGTTGAAATTTCCGCTTTCGTGCGCAAGA
>PLXM01000017.1 GCA_003153235.1 Rhodospirillales bacterium | reverse complement strand
ACGGCCTCGACGATATCGGCCTGACGCTTGAGCACCAGATGGAAATCACCTCTTTCGAAAAACAGCAGAAGGGAAGCCAGCCTTGGTTATATGCCTAAAGGCGGGCTTTACACATAAGGATTTAACATGAGCAAAATCGTACTCCTCCCCGGTGATGGCCTCGGCCCTGAAGTGATGGCGGAAGCCGTCAAGGTTATCGGCTGGTTCAACAGCAATTTCGTCACCAAGCTGGAAACGTCGGAAGGCGATATCGGCGGCTGCTCGATCGACAAACATGGCGTGCCTCTCTCCGACGCCACACTCAAGAAATGCCGTGAAGCTGATGCCGTTCTGCTCGCCGCCGTCGGCGGCCCGAAGTGGGACAAGGTCGATTACGCCATCCGCCCCGAAGCTGGTTTACTGAAACTACGCAAGGAGCTGGAACTTTTCGCCAACTTGCGTCCGGCAAAAGTATTTGATGCATTGGTTGATGCCTCCACACTCAAGGCCAGCGTCGTGAAAGGTCTTGATATCCTGATCGTGCGTGAACTGACCGGCGGCGTTTACTTCGGCGAACCGCGCGGCATCGAGAACCTTCCGAACGGCGAACGCCGCGGCGTCAATACGCAGGTCTATACCACCCACGAGATCCACCGCGTCGCCCGTGTCGCCTTTGAACTCGCCCGCAAGCGTAACAACAAAGTCTGCTCTGCCGAGAAAGCCAACGTCATGGAATCCGGCAAACTGTGGCGCGAAGAAGTGACTGCCCTGCACGCTGCCGAATATAAAGACGTCAACCTCTCGCATATGTATGCCGACAACTGCGCCATGCAGCTGCTCCGCAATCCCGCACAGTTCGATGTGATCGTGACTGACAACCTTTTCGGCGATATTCTCTCGGATGAAGCAGCGATGCTGACAGGGTCTCTCGGTATGCTGCCATCCGCCTCGCTCGGCGCCGTCAAGCCTGACGGCAAACGCGCCGCACTCTATGAACCTATCCACGGCTCCGCGCCTGATATCGCGGGCAAAAATATTGCCAACCCGCTCGCCACCATCCTCAGCGTCGCCATGATGTTCCGCTACTCCTTCGGCATGATGAAAGAAGCGGCGCTGCTGGAACAGGCGGTCGAAAGCGTCCTCGCCAAAGGCCTCCGCACAGCTGATATTATGCCGACGGGAGACAGCGCGGGGTGCAAGAAACTTTCCACCTCCGACATGGGCGCGGCACTGCTGGCCGAACTTGATGCACTCAAGCCGAAGATGGCGGCGCGTGCATGATCAAATCATTTCTGGCTTTCATCACCGCGCTGTTAATCGCTCTACCCGTCCAGATGGCGGTTCAGGCGGCAACGAAAGAAACTCCTATCGCTTATGTGGTGCGCGTGCAGGATATCATCACCCCCGCCTCCGCTGATTTCATCCATCGCCAACTACAGGAAGCAGCTGATGAAAAAGCCACCGTCTTTGTGATCGAACTTGATACGCCGGGCGGGCTCATGGACAGCATGGAAGCGATCATCAAGGATATCCTCGCTTCGCCCGTGCCTGTGGTGACGTACGTCAGCCCTGCGGGCGCACATGCGGCCAGCGCCGGCACTTACATCATGTATGCCAGCCATGTCGCGGCGATGGCGCCAAACACCAACCTTGGCGCAGCAACGCCGATTATCATGGGTGACGAAAAAGGCGGCGACAAGCCGAAGTCCACACTGGAAAAGAAAATGATCAGCGATGCCTCGGCCTATATCCGTGGCCTTGCAGAGACCAGAAAGCGCAACAGTGAATGGGCCGAGAAAGCTGTCAATGAGGCTGTCAGCCTTTCCTCAACGGAAGCTCTCAAGCAAAACGTGGTTGATGTTCTGGCCAGCAACATCGATGACCTGATGAACAAGATTGACGGGCGCGTTGTCAAGGTCGGCGACAATTCCGTCACTTTGAAAACCAAGGGTGCAGTGATTGAACACCATGAACCTGACTGGCATTCAAAGCTGCTGTCCATCATCACCAACCCGAATATCACATTCCTGCTCATGGGCATCGGCTTCTGGGGTATCATTCTGGAGTTCTCGCATCCGGGCGCGTTCTTCCCTGGCATCATGGGCGCCATCTGCCTGCTGCTCGGCCTCTATGCGATTAATGTGTTGCCCATCAACTATGCGGGACTGGGCCTGATCGTGCTCGGACTCGGCTGCATGACGGCGGAGGCTTTTATGCCGACGATCGGCGTGCTGGGGATAGGCGGTGCCGCATCCTTCGCCATTGGCTCCAGCATCCTGATCAATAGCGATGTCCCGGGATTTGGCATATCGCCATGGTTGATCGCCGGCATGACCCTCTGCAGCCTCGGCCTGCTTTCCGTTGCGTTGGCGTATGCCTTAAAAGCCAGAAGACGCCCGGTCACAACCGGCGTTGAGTCCATGACCGGCTCTATAGGGGAAGTTATTGACTGGAGCCAGACCGACGGCACGGTCCTTGTCGTCGGCACGATCTGGAAAGCAAAAAGTTCCGCTGCTTACATCCTGAAAAAAGGTGATAAGATCAAGGTCCTCAGCGTCGAGGGGCTTTGCCTGATTATCCAGCCTAATCGCTAATTTTAAGGGAGTTTTATTATGCCGTTTGCTGTCATTCTTGTCTTTCTTCTTATCTTGATCC
>PLXM01000239.1 GCA_003153235.1 Rhodospirillales bacterium | reverse complement strand
GCGGAATGGTCCAGCACCCAGTTGAGGGTCCGCCCGTAACCGGCGATCGTCCGTTCGAACCAGTCCGGCTTGTGCTCTTTCTGTTTCAGCGGCTTCAGCATCCTGGCGCAGAGCATGGGCACTAGTGTCAGTGACACCACTGCCGAAATCAGGATGGTGACAGCCAGTGTGATAGCGAATTCGCGGAACANNACCACGTCGCCCATGAACAGCAGCGGGATGAGAACGGCGATCAGCGAAACGGTCAGGGAGATGATGGTGAAGCCAATCTGCTCCGAGCCTTTCAGCGCGGCCTTGAGCGGCGTCTCGCCCTCCTCGATATAGCGCGAGATGTTTTCGATCATGACAATGGCATCATCAACGACGAAACCTGTCGCAATCGTCAGCGCCATAAGCGACAGGTTGTTGAGGCTGAACCCCGCCAGGTACATGACCCCGAAGGTGCCAACCAGCGAGAGCGGCATCGAGAGGCTGGGGATGATCGTGGCAGGAATATTGCGCAGAAACAGGAAGATGACCAGCACAACAAGGCCTACCGCGAGAACCAGCTCGAATTCGACATCCGATACCGAGGCGCGGATGGTGTTCGTGCGGTCGGTTAGCACTGCAACCTCGATGGAGGCAGGAAGTGTTGCCTTAAGCGCTGGCAGCATTTTCTGGATGTTATCGACCACCTGAATGACATTGGCGCCCGGCTGACGCTGCACGTTGAGGATGACAGCGGGTGTTGTGTTCATCCACGCTTGCAAGCGTGCGTTTTCTGTTCCGGCAACAACTTTTGCCACATCGGAGAGGCGCACAGGGGCACCGTTCTTGTAGGCGACGATGATGTTGTTGTAATCAGCCGGGTTTTGCAGCTGGTCGTTGGCATTGATGGTATAGGAGCGCGTCGGGCCGTCAAAGTTCCCTTTGGGCGTATTGACGTTGGCATTACTAATGGTGGTGCGCAGGTCATCGATATTCAGGCCGTAGGCCGCCAGTTCCTGCGGATTGGCCTCGATATGCACGGCGGGGCGTTGGCCGCCGCTGATACTGACAAGGCCGACACCGGGCAGTTGCGATATTTTTTCCGCGATGCGCGTATCGGCCATATCCTCCACCTGCGGCAGTGGTGTGGTTTTGGAAGTGAGCGCCAGCGTCAGCACGGGTGCGTCGGCAGGATTAACTTTGGCGTAAATCGGTGGCGCGGGCAGGTCGGAGGGCAGCAGGTTGCCCGCGGCATTGATCGCCGCCTGTACTTCCTGCTCGGCGATATCGAGGCTGAGATCAAGGCCGAACTGCAACGTGATGACGGATGCGCCGGCGGAACTGGCTGATGACATCTGTTTGAGGTTGGGCATTTCGCCCAGCTGCCGTTCCAGGGGCGCAGTGATGGAAGAGGTCATGACCTCGGGGCTGGCACCAGGGTAAAATGTCTGGATCTGGATGGTGGGGTAATCCACCTCCGGCAGCGCCGAGAGGGGCAGGAAGCGGAAAGACACCGCGCCCGCCAGCAGCACCGCCAGCATCAGCAACGATGTGGCAACGGGCCGCAGGATGAAGATGCGCGATGGATTCATGGTCTATTTTCCGTGGCTATTTTCCATCGGGGGTCTGGCTGTTGTCCTTCTGTCCGCTATCTTTTTTGTGGTGATGATGGCCAGATTGATCTGGTTCTGCACCACTATCTGTTTTTTTGGCGTCTGTATTATCAGAGGCACCCGAAGAATCCTGTGCCCCCGGCAGCAAGACTTTTGCGCCATCCTTCAGCTTGTCAGAGCCGTCGCTCACGACAGTGTCTCCCGCAGATAAGCCGGAAACGATAGACACATTATCGCCCGCAGACGGTCCCAGTTTTACGGGCGTCATGGCTACAGTATTGTCGGATTTCACGACATAGACGAAATTGCCCGGCGCGCCGGTTTTCACCGCAGAGCTGGGGATGACGATTGTGTCATGAACCGTATCCACCAGCAGCTGTATATTCACAAACTGGTTGGCGAAAAGGCTGTTGTTGGCGTTGTCAAACAGGGCGCGCATTTTGATCGTGCCGGTTGTGGGGTCGATCACGTTATCAAGAGTTGCGAGCTGTCCTGTCGCCAGTTTAGCGGACTGGTTGCGGTCAAAGGCTGTCACGGGCAGCACCGCGCCGGATGCCATGCGTTTCATGATCTCCTGGATATTATCCTCCGGCAGAGAGAACAGCACGGAGATGGGCTGGGTCTGCGTGATGACGACAAGGCCGTTAGCATCACTCAGCTGCACATAATTACCCGCATCAATCTGACGCAGACCAATGCGGCCGCTGACGGGGGCGCTGACGTGGCAATATTCAAGGTTAAGCTTAGCATTGTTGATCTGCGCTTTATCTGTTTCAACGGTGCCCTGATATTGCCCAACAAGCGCTTTCTGGTCATCGCGCTGCTGCCGTGCGATGGAGTCTTCGGTCACCAGCTTGTTATAGCGCTTCAGGTCGTTCTCCGCGCTTTCAAGCAAGGCCTGGTCGCGCTGCAGCTGCCCCTGAAACTGCGAGAGAGCCAGCTCGTAGGGGCGCGGATCGATCTGCGCCAGAAAATCACCGGCCTTTACATCCTGCCCTTCCTTGAAGTTGATCTGCACCAGCTGGCCAGCGATTTGCGGTTTGACGGTGACAGTGGCAAGCGGCGCGACAGTCCCGAGAGCATTGAGTGTAATGTCGATGTCGCCTTTTTTAGCAGTGACGACTGATACCGGCATCGGCCCATTGAGCGCGAAACGCCCGCCGCCATGCGCATGCGCGGACGCAATTGCGCCCTGATGCGACTTTGTTACCGCCAACCACGCGAGTCCGCCGCCAATAAGAATGATGGCCAGAATAACTTCCACCAACATCCCGCCGCCCGTGCTTTTACCTTCTTTTTCCATCAGTCCAATTATAGGTTGGGTGTGGTTAAGAAAAAGTTGTTTTTTTTCTAATAGTTAGAGAAGGATTCTCATGTGCCTTACGTGACCTTTTTAAGGGGCTCTGGGGATTAAATATTTATGACAAAAATATTAGACATTGAGGGAGAAATTTCATTCTGTGAGAATGAGTTACAGGACAGGCTATCTAACGCTTTACCTGTCTCGAGGTGGGAGCATGAAAAACTCGACAACGCGAACTGACCACCAAACCACACTTGAAGCGGTTGAATCCCGTCTTGTGGAAAATAAAGATGACCCCGCTCTGCTGTTTCAGCAGGCCTGTCTTCTCGCGTCTTTAGGGCGAATCGACGAGGCAAAACAAGCTTATCTTAAACTCCTGTCCGCTGACCAGACCCATTTGGGTGCACTGAATAATCTGGGTGCGATACTTTACGGGACGGGATACCGGAGTGCGGCGAAGACCGTCTATACGCAGGCCGTCACACATCATCCCGAGAATGCGATGGCGTATGTAAATCTGGCCAACCTCCTGTTCGATGAGAACGATATGGTTTCATCGCGAAGACACTATGAAGAAGCGCTGAGAGCAGATCCGGATCAGGCTGAGGCGCATCAGGGGCTGACGCGTATTTTTTCGGCCATGCGTGATGAAGCGGGTGTACAGCGCCACCGCGAGCGCGGCTTCCGCCACCGCGCCGTCACGACACTGCCTTACTTCGGTAAAGGGCCGCCGATACAGCTGCTGTTATTGGTGGCTGCTGAGGGCGGCAACATCCCTTTGCGCCAGAACATCGATAACCGCATTTTCATGACGACGGCAGTGTTTGCTGATTTTTATGATGTAAAAAAGCCATTGCCGCCGCATCAGCTGGTATTCAATTCCATCGGCGATGCTGATCTGTGTGGAACTGCGCTTGAAGCTGCCGCAGTCTTGCTGGAAAACACATCCGCGCCGGTTATTAACCCGCCAGATAAAATTATACCGACAACGCGCGTGGAAATAGCGCGCAGACTGGCGCCGATATCAGGCGTAAGAACACCTGAAACAGGACAGCTGAAAAAAAACGCGTTAATCAATAGAAAAATACATGATCTGCAATTCCCGCTGCTGCTGCGTGCACCGGGATTTCATACCGGCCAGCACTTTCTAAAAGTGGATGAGCTGCCGCAGCTTTCACAAGCTATTGCGCAATTACCGGGGGAAGATGTTCTGGTGATGCAATATCTCGATGCACGGGGAAGTGACGGGCTTGCGCGGAAATACCGCGTCATGATGATTGACGGGAAGTTTTACCCGCTGCATCTGGCGGTTTCGAGAGACTGGAAGGTCCACTATTTTACTGCTGATATGTCCGCGCAGCCGCAGTATCGGGAAGAAGAGAAAAAGTTTCTGGAAGACATGCCGGCAGTGCTGGGCAAGAAGGCGATGGCGGCGTTGGAGCAAATAAAAGATGTTCTCGGGCTGGATTACGGAGGTATTGATTTCGGCCTTGATACGGAGAGAAGCATCCTCCTGTTCGAGGCCAATGCAACGATGGTCATCAATCCGCCGCTGCCGCAGGAGCCTGAAACATGCCGCAGTATTGCGATTGAAAAGGCGGCGCAGGCCTTGCGAAATATGCTGCAGTCGCGGGCGCTTAAACGCGAGAGTATATAGATTAACGGGAGTATGATATAATTAAAATATGAAACATTTTACAACCACATTTCTTGTTCTTGCAGGTATAGCTGTCTTGTCGGCCTGTGAAATGCCGTTCGGCGATAAAAAATCGGAGCATGCAGGCCCTGTGCATATCTTATATAGCCCGACAGGCGATCCGCTGAACGGAGGACCGTTGGGCAAACCGACATGCAAGGAAGCTATGAAACGCTGGTTTGACCGCGCCGATGCAAATCATGACGGGGCTGTCACACTGGATGAATTTATTAATGACGCCAAAACGCAATTCCAGCGCATGGACATCGATAAAAACGATTACCTTGTTTCTGAGGAGGTCGAGAGATTCCGCATGACATACCGCGATTATCAGACAGGGAACAAGCCTGCAGATGATAAAGAAGATCAGCAATCCCCCCCCGACCATCATGGCAAAGACCATACTGGCGGCAGCGAAGGTAGTGAGGGCAGCGTTATCGACCCCGTCATGTCGGCAGATGCTAATCTTGATTATAAAGTTACGCTCGATGAATTCACAGCCTATAGCCAGAGGACGTTTAAGTCCCTGGATGCGGATCATAACGCCACGCTAAATCTGGGCGAAGTCACGGCCATTTGCGGAGACCAGGGGCATGAGAAGCACTAGGTTAACTGCAATCGCCGTTTTTATTCTGGGCTTGTGTGTCGTGCCAGCACTGGCGCAGCAGAGTACCAGCCAGACGCCTCAACAGAAGGCGATACAGGAATCCGGTCAGGGGGTGCAGCAGCACCAGCAGCAGGAACAGCAGG
>PLXM01000024.1 GCA_003153235.1 Rhodospirillales bacterium | reverse complement strand
AAGTGTCCGCTTTTAAACGGTTGTTTTGCAACTAATATAATATTATCAAACACTTATATAAGTGTATAAGAAAGTTCTGACAAAAAGCCGGAGTTTCCTACCCGCGCAGCGTCCCGCCGGTTTGTTTCTGCACCGCGTCGACAATTTTTGCCGACAGCGCATTTATTTCTTCATCGGTCAGGGTTTTTTCCACCGGCTGCAGCGTGACAGCAATCGCGACAGATTTTTTGCCGGGATCAATACCCTTGCCCGCATACACGTCGAATATCTCGACATGCGCGATCAGAACCTTGTCGATGCCCTTGACGGTGCGCACGATCTTTTCAACCTCAACACCCTGATCGACAGTAAAGGCAAAGTCGCGTGAAACCGGCTGTAATGGTGAGGGCTTCAGCAGCTCCTTGCGTGTGCCTTTCTTTTTAGGCACAGGCAGGCTTTGCAGGAACACTTCGAAGCCGGCGGCGTTTTCATCGCGCTTCAGCAATATCATCACGCCGGGGTGGATTTCGCCAAAGTAGGCTAGCACATTGGGGCCGAGGCGGAGTGTGCCCGAGCGTCCGGGGTGATACCACTCCGGTGCATCACGCGTAATCAGAAGATTGTTTGTGTTGACGCCACAAGCCTCAAGCACCGCCAGCGCATCGCCTTTGGCATCAAGAGCATCTGCGCCGCGTGCGCCGTGCGACCAGTGGCGTTGTTCGGTATTGCCAGTGCGCAGACCGGCGGCAACAGTCAGCTGGCCGTCGTGCTCGGGTGATTTGTAAACGCCGCCCACTTCAAACAGTGAGGCATCCGGGTAGCCGCGGTCGGCGTTCTTGCCGGCGGCTTCAATCAGATTCGGCAGGATGGAAGGCCGCATGACTGCAAGATCCGCGCTGATCGGGTTGACGAGCGTGAGCGCTTTTTTGTTTTGGTTCATATGTGCGCCGAACAGGTCGGATTTCGCATCGTCCATGAACGACCATGTAACCGTCTCGTAAAGACCGCGCCCCGCCAGCACGTGGCGTGATGTCATAACGCGCTTTTGCAGAGTATTGAGCGCCGCTGGCATCTGCCCCGGTAAACGAATGACGGGTATAGCCGGAATATTGTCGTAGCCATCAATGCGTAGAATTTCCTCGACGATATCCGCCGCACCTTCGATATCATGGCGCCAGCTGGGAGTTTTAACCGTCCAACCGGAAAGAGTGAAGCCGAGCGCTGTCAGGATTTCCTTCTGCCGCGCTTCAGGCAGAGAGCCGCCGCCAAGCGATTTCAGTTTTTCCGGCGCATACTGGATGGTGCGGGTGATGTCCGGCACCGCGCCAGCTGTAAAGAGCTCACTCGCCTCGCCGCCGCAAATGTCGAGAATGGCGCGCGTCATAATTTCTATGCTCGCAGGCGAGAAAGCGGGATCAATTCCGCGCTCGAACCTGTATCTTGCATCGCTGTCGATTTGCAGTTTTTGTCCCGCTTTTGCGATCAGTGCGGGGTCAAAGTAGGCGCATTCGATGTAAACGTTTTTAGTGTTCTCGTCGACCGCCGTGGAAACACCGCCCATCACGCCGCCGAGGCCTATGACACCTGAATCGTCGCAGATCACGATCATGCCGTCGTCGAGCGTGTAGGTTTTGTCATTCAGCGCGGCCAGCGTTTCGCCTTTTTTCGACAGGCGCACATGGATATTATCTTTCAGCTTGTCGGCATCGAACACATGCAGCGGACGGCAGAGGCCGATCGAGAAATAGTTGGTGAGGTCGACCAGTGCGGAAATGGGCTTCTGGCTTACGGCCTTGAGCCGCTCCGGAATGCAGCCGGGTGAAGGAATATTTTTAACATTACGAATATATCTGCCGATAAACAATGGGCAGGCTTTGGCATCCTTCAGTGTAATCGATACGGGATTTTTGAATGTGCCTGCTACAGGCGCGGCGGGAAGGGCTTTTAATTTCCCCAGCCCTGCCGCTGCGAGGTCACGCGCGATGCCGTAGACGCCGGCGCAGTCGCCACGATTGGGCGTGAGGTTAATCTCGATGACGGGATCGTTAAGGCCGAGTGCATCAGCTGCGGAACTGCCTGTGGGTGCATCGGTTTTAAGCTCGATAATGCCTGTGTGTTCGGTCGAGAGCAGAAGCTCGCGCTCCGAGCACATCATGCCGTTCGATTCCTGCCCGCGGATCAGGCTTTTTTTGAGAGTGATACCATGACCATCCCCTGCGCCGGGTATATAACTTCCCGCAGGCGCAAAGACGCCTTTCATGCCCGTCCGCGCATTGGGCGCGCCGCAGACGACTTTTAATTTTTCCGTGCCGGTATCGACAATGAGGCATTGCAGCTTGTCGGCATCGGGATGTTTCCCGGCTGAAAGCACATGCCCGACAACGAAACCTTTGAACGCCGCGGCGCGGTCCTCGATGTTTTCCACCTCAAGGCCGATAGCGGTCAGCTTGCCCGAGATTTCTTCTAAGGTGGCTGTGGTGTCAAGATATTCCCTGAGCCAGGAAAGCGTGAATTTCATCTTATAAACCCTCCATCGGGCCGAAGCCGTAATGCTTTAACCAGCGCCGATCGCTTTCAAAGAAAGTACGCAGGTCGGGGATGCCGTATTTGAGCATGGCGATGC
>PLXM01000169.1 GCA_003153235.1 Rhodospirillales bacterium | reverse complement strand
AGAACATCGGCGCGCGCCGGTGCGGGCAGGACGCGGACACCAGACCGACCACGCCCGCCGAATCGCGAAAGGCGACGAGATCTTCGCCGAGCAGCCGCACCCGGACCGGCGGGCCGTCGGGCTCCGGAACCTCCGATGCGAGCAGCGCCGGGAGCCAGTACCGCCGGAACACGGCGCCCATCGGCGTTCCGGGGCCGATCCGGGTGATGCGTTCGTTCTCGTCCGGCGTCAGCATGGCGGGTCGGTCCCTCCCGTGGACGAACGCCCCTTCTCTGCGCAAGTTCGCCGACCCCGGGAGGTTCGACCGTGTTCCGAGACCGTAGGCCGCATCCGTTTCGCTCGCTCATCGCGGCGGTCGTGCTGGGCGCGTCGCTGCTCGCCGGCGGCTCGACCGCCGGAGCGCAGACCGCAGCCTCGCTCGTGCGCATCGCAACGCCGGGGAACGACGGGAACGCGCTGGCCTACTACGCCCAAGACATGGGGTTCTTCAAGAAGTACGCGATCGAGAGCCAGATTCAGGCGATCCGCGCCGGCGGCGGACCGAGCGTCGCGAGCGCCGTCGCCGGCGGTTCGATCGACATCGGGGAGTCGGACATCATCACGGTCGCCTCGGCCCGGGAGCACGGGATCCCACTGGTCCTGCTCGCGCCGTCGTTCACCCACCGCAGCGCGACCGCGATCACCGCGCTCGTGGTCGCGAAAGGCTCGCCGATTCGCACCGCCGCCGAACTGAACGGCAAGATCATCGGCACGCCGTCACTGAGCGGACCCGCCAAGGTTGCGACCGACAAGTGGCTGCTCAAGAACGGCGCCGACATCGCCACGATCAAGTTCGTCGAGATGCCGCAGCCGAGCATGGCGGCGGCCGTGGTGCGCGGGACCGTCGCCGCGGCGGTGACCAACGAGCCGAGCCTCACCGCGTCGCTCGACGAGGTCCGGCCGCTGGGCTATCCGTACGACGCGATCGGGAACGGGGTGCAAGTCACGGCGTGGTGCGCGACCGAGGAATGGGTCCGCGCGAACGGCGACGTGGCGAAGCGCTTCGTGAGCGCGATCCACGAGGCGGCGGTCTGGGCGAACAACCCCCAGAATCATCCCGCGTCCGGGGCGATCCTGCTGAAATACACGCCGTTTCCGCCCGAGGTCCTGAGCAGGATGCGCCGCGCTACCTACGGCGAGATCTTCGATACGGCGTTCATGCAGCCCGTCCTCGACGCCGCCTTCGACGAGAAATCGCTGCAGAAGCGAGCTTCGGCGAAGGACCTTTTGAGCGCGGTGGTCCTAACGAAGTAGCATGAAGAGCATCGCACAGGTTGCCGTCATCGTCGGCAGCCTTCGCAAGGACTCCGTGACCCGCAAGGTCGCCCGCGCCATCGAGGCGCTGGCCCCCGAGGGCCTGACGTTCGTCGAGATCCCGATCGGCGACCTGCCGCTCTACAATCAGGATGACGACGGAAATCAGGCGGAGTCCGTCAAACGCCTGAAGAGCGAAATTACGGCGGCCCAGGGCCTTCTGTTTGTCACGCCCGAATATAACCGTTCGATCCCCGGCGTGCTTAAAAATGCTCTTGACCATGCTTCGCGCCCTTATGGACAAAACGTCTGGGCGAGTAAGCCTGCGGGCATATTGGGCGCTTCCGTCGGCGCCACAGGAACATCCATGGCACAGCAGCATTTGCGCAACGTTCTGGCATATCTGGATGTGCCGACACTCGGTCAGCCAGAGGCCTTCATTCAGGCAAAAGAGGGGCTGTTCGACGAAGCCGGCAATATCGGCGAAAACAGCAAGAAGTTTCTGCAAAGCTGGATGGATAAATATGTCGTGTGGGTAAGAATGCATGCCGTCCAGCCCAGTATAATTTTAAAACATAAACTGAGATAGACGTCAGAGAAACCACCTGTCTAAAATTACCTGACGACGTAGTGTTCAACAGGGAAATAGCATTTCTGTAATTGATGCATCTATCTCCCCTGTAAACTCTATCTAATACAGTTTTTGGCAATAAGTGTAATAGCCTAACGGGAGGGGGGCTGTTAAAGCTACTGTAGGATTCCCCCACATCCCCGCGGGAAGTTCTCCGCTGCACCCTGCCGGGGGCAAGCTGGAGGTAATAAATGGCACAATTGCACCCTGTGGAAGATCACCCCAAGATGCGCCTGATGCGTGAAGGAGAAGAATATCGTCAAAAGTATGGGCGCCGTTTTCGCTGTACATCGAAGTGTCTCTTAGCCAAGAGCTGAAATAAAGGCAATTCAGGCCTTCAACCGTGCCTACAAAGCACGGAATATTCTGAACCCCGTTTTGATCATAACCACCGACCTGGTTTGGCCCCAGACTAATCAGGAGGTAATCTAATCCATTTCCATTTGAAGGAATAACATTAACATTAGTATCAACAAGCCACGTTGTGCCACACGACGGGTAGTAACCGATAAAAGAATAACAAGGATTGTTGCCGGCGGTGGATGCTATGCTCGTGGGAATAGTCTGTCTTTCACTTACCCTGTAAACAAAACGACTGCCCCAGGCATCCATCATATATTGATCCGGCAATCCAATCGTGCGCACAGGAACGGCGCCCGTTCTGTTCCAAAAATCATAGCTGGGCAAAGTGTTGAAAACCGATCCCGCTGTCCTGTAAGTGCCTGGACTGATGCCCGTAGGGAGGGATGATATGGGGCCCGCAGGAATAATAGAGCAATCGGTTACCTGGGTGCCATACGTCGCCGAGCCGACTGGATCTGTCAGGCTCGCCACACACGGAAAAGCACTGTTGTTATCAGCGTATCTGACCAGGGCAGCATCAATAGCAGCCATGCGTGCTTTTGTCACAGAGATTTTTTCTTGTAATAAATAGTTATTTTCAGCAGTAAGAGCCGCAGCCATCAGTATGCCCGCCACCATAACAGCAATGCTTATCTCGACAAGATTAAACCCCGCTTTCTTATCTTTCACTTTTTTCACTGACCGCCTCTTGGTGTTATAAGATCACACATTTGATCAACGTTACCATTTATATAACTCTGCTTCTTTTATCTCGCATAACCAATCATAACATACATAGCTCCATGTTTTAGTTTATTGCTTCTGGCAGTAAATGGTTCCTGCAGGGGGGGTCAACTGCCCGGGGTTTGCTGCCGGAACCCATCCCTTTGCTACACAGCCCGGTGGACTGGCAAATAATGCCGTCATGCCGGACGGTGCAAGGCCTTGCGGCCCAGCGGCATGAAAGATAACGATGTCATCGAAAGTGTTAGCGCCATTCCCGCTTTTCAGTATAGTCATTATGAACTTTCCTTTGCCAAGATTATATTTGCAGTTCTGTCCCTCTAAAGTAGCTGCGTTACACGGTCTGCCTATAGTACTGCCCGATGAATATGCGCCGACACGATCTGCTCCCAGACTAATGAGAACATAGTATGCCTGACATGCTGGTAGAGCGACATCCTGAATCCCTGTGCTGTCTTTTACACAGATATTGCCTTTGGAGGGGTTATAGGTGGCAGATGCGGTTAACTTTTCTGTAACGGCATAAATAAATCGATCGCCCCAGGCATCGGTCATGTCTTCATCTTGCAAGTATAGTCCGCGTGTTGGCACAGTTCCAATGTCGACCCGGCCTCCGTTAGGGCTATTAACAGCTACAGGGCGAAAAATGCCCGGTGTGCCGACAGCGCCGACAACGCCGTAGTGACCTGCCGGATCATCTACAGGCGCCTTCAGGCTTGCAGGAAAGGGATAATGGCCATTCTGGAGTTGATATTGGCCAATGGCATTATCAATAGCCGCCATGCGGGCATGTGTCAGGGCAGATGCAGCCGCTTCTGCATATACTTTCAACGCTGTTACAGCGCCGAGCATAATGATGCCCCCGATAAGCAGAACAATCAACATCTCTATAAGAGAAAACCCTGCCTGTATTTCTTTTATCTGTTTTTTTAATTCCGGGTTCATATTGCGCCTCTGGCTAAATTTAAGGAGATATGCATCATTGCTTTTGGCAATAGAGATATCCGCCCGGCAAACCCTGTATGCTGGAAATGACGGGGGGGAGTCCGCCGCTGGGTGCCGCCATCCATCCGGATGGACATACAGAAGCATAGAAAGGTGTGATAATGCCAGAAGGCATTGTTCTTTGGACAAAATTTTGAGATTGTGTGTCTGGGGTATGGTAGTTGACAATGTCGTCATAAAAATCAGCATTTGACACGTTTTCACCGGTTAGCTGCCGTATGGAGAATTGGCCGACGGCCGTGGCCGAAAAAGTAAATGCACAATTTTCTATCTCGAATGCATTGTGACCGTTGGTGCATTGTACACCATTCCCCGCATCAGCCGTATAAGCGCCAATACGGTCCGCGCCTGCGCTAGTGATAGCGTAATGCGCATTACTGATTGTAGGGTAGAGTCCGCCGTCAATAGTGACATCTCCCAGAGTTGGGTTATATAAGGGGGTACCTGTCGTTAATGCATTTGCGTTGCTGGCTGCTGCCAGGATCTCTGTAACTGCATAATAAAAACGATTGCCCCAGGCATCATCCATGTATTCATCCGGCAGGTTCAGCGTGCGTACGGGAACAGCGCCAACCCTGATCTGAGATCCGGCGCCACTGACGCTAGACAACCTGAAAGTGCCGGTATTAGCAGGAAGGGGAGTTCCGTGAATGCTGGGCGTATCATAGCAGTCTCCTGCATCAGATTGAACGCCATAATTAGCTGAACTTACAGGGGCTGTCAGACTGGCTGGACAAGGATAGGCTCCGTTGACAGCCAAATATTGATCAAGAGCATTAGATACGGTTGTCATGCGACTCTGGGTCGTATTAATATCCTCAACATTCATATTATTCGCTAAAATAGCTGTGAAGGAAGCAATGATCATGCCTCCAATAACCGTCACAAAAGCGGCCTCAATAATTGTAAATCCTGCCCTGTTTACTTTCATCTTTACGCCCCGATATCTAAATAATATCATATATTTGATTAAATTATATTAAACATGCCTAATTCATTGCAGGGGCTGCATTAATCAGGATTTAACTATCCTATTGTAGGGGCTGCATTAATCAGGATTTTACTATCTTTGTGATACAATAATAGAATGGTTAATTTCACGCCTGAATTTTATATAAACCGCCCCGGAGGGGCCAGAAAAGGTCCTGCAGTCAACCTATCTTCCATGAGGGGGATAGGATTGGTTGAAGTGGCAATTTTTGTCATGGTGGCTGGCCTCATGATTGCAGCGGCTTCGCCTATTCTTCAAACATACACGAATAACAAACATAAGATTTCTACAGGGGATAATTTAGCGCAAGCCCAGACTGCCCTGAATAACTACTTCCAGGCCAATAGACGTTTCCCATGTCCCGCGCCACGCACAGCGGCAATGGATAGCGTTTCCTATGGTCTGGAGGACACGGTGCATCCCTGCAGTGCGTTGCAGGATGGAAGTCTTGTTCAGCAAGATTTGCTAGATGGCACGTTGCGCGTGAACGGGGTAAACAACGTCGTCATGGGTACGACGACTGCCCCTGTTACCACGCCCGTACGGATCGGCGCGCTTCCTGTGAGAACTCTCGGCTTGCCTGATGGCTCCGATATGGACGGGTTCGGCAACCGTTTTGTTTATGCCGTCACTGAAAACTATGCCACCAATTCTGCGCCGACCACGTTTGGCCTTGGCGCCATCACGATACACGACGACATGGGAAATAATGCAACAGCATTTCCAGGAAATGCTGTGTATGCCCTTAATGCATTTGGTCAAGATAGCCGCGGCGCCTTTAATGTAAATGGAATTCGCCTGCAGCTCTGTAATACGACCGTTACCGTCGGGCCTAATTGCAATGACAGTCCACCAGGGCCTGTTACTTTCGTCAATACTGTTCACAAGAGCTATAACATGGGCGCCCAGACTGTTTCGAACAAACTGGTCTATCTCGCTGATTGCGGGGGCATAGGAACAGCGTCAATTTTTGGCACAACCTGCCCCGGTGAAGCGCATATATATGCTTATAACCTTAATGGCCCGTTAGCGCCGTCTCACACAGACCCAAGGGGGCCAGGTCTTGTAGGTGCTCCTTTTTTTGTTGGTGATGTTAGTCTTATGACGATGGCTGATAGAATTATTACGGTTCCGCCCGCTCCGCCCTCCGAGTTTTATACACGGTTTGTCAATATCCCGCCGATGAGTTTTACATCCGGGATGCCTTTTGATGCCACGCTTCAATCGTGGTTCGGAACCTGTTACGACGGCACGTTTGTGGCTCCTGTAGCTGGAAATTATACCTTTATTACCGGTGCTGATGACGGCATAGCCATGTGGATAGATCATACGGCGAACCGGAATGTTCCCAATGGGGGCGAACTCGCAAATCTTACACCTGCAATTACCCTTCAGAACGAATTTTCAGGCATGCTAAGCGCACAAAACGGTGGTTCTTTTAGTATAGGTGTTGAACCTATTGGCGGCTTGGTAGGTACTTCAGACACCGTTGTACCGGAAAGCGGATATGTAATGGATACTATGGGCGTAAACGTAACACCTCTAAATCCTTCTTTCACTACACAAGCTGTGCCGCCGTTATCTAATCCTGCTCCGACCAACCCTTTCCAAGGGAACTTCTGGTTTGCCCAATCCAACCCTGTACCTCTGTCACGGGGACCGCATGAGGTCATGGTCAAATACTGGCAAGGCTGGGCATCTGCCATGGGGGGGATGATATTTGCTTATGGGCCTCTCAATCCTATTCCGGTTCCCGCATATAATGCTTATGTACCATCAGCCACTCCTCCATATCTGCCGACCGGCAATAATGTGCTACAGTTAGGCGCTCCCATCGGCGGTGACCAGATATCCAGCTACAGTTGCCCGCATTGATATGAATTTCCGGTGTTTTCTTTAGCCCTTTTAACGGGACTGGTTCCGTGATGACGGAAAACCATTTGTTGCCGTTCAATAAAGGAACAAAATCTCCACTGACAAGTTGGTGGTGATACCGAGGAGTTTTTTATAGGATTGTCAGTGTTCACACAGGGAAGCAGACAAGCAATGATCAAAGATTTGAAAGGACTCGCTCGAGATATTCCTCCTGTTCACATATGACAGCCCGCCTATCGAAAACCGCGCTACTGCTCTCGGTACCGCTGCTCGTGGTTATAGTGATTGCCCTATTCTCCTATAGCAACACCCAGAAAGTCCGCAGCACTAATGAGCAACGCACAATTTCGCAAAGCATTATGGAGGACAACGCCACGTTGCTCTCCTTAGTCACGAACGCGGAGACGAGCCAGCGCGGATTTCTTCTCACCGGGAAAGAACAATATTACAAATCATATAATCAGGCCATTTCCGCAATCTCCCCATTATTGGAGCGGTTCGAGGCTGTAACGACTCAACAGCCCGATCAGGTGGAGCACCTGAAGGCTCTTGAACCTCTCGTTTCAGCCAAGCTCAATGAGCTTAGTGCAGTAATTAATCTCAGTGAATCAAAGAAATTACCGGGTACCCCGGCGGTGCCGAACATAGAGAATGGTAAAATACTGATGGACAAGGTTCGTGCCGGCAGCGCCATTATCGGTCAAGCTTCTCAAACCCGCCTGTCACAGCTTGTCATGGAGGAGGAGAAAAGAAGCTCCCGCTTTGAACTTGTGAGTGTACTGGGTAGTACCCTTCTCCTGATGTTCCTTTTCTTTTCAGGTATAACAATATATCGCGGAACATCCTTGCAGGGATATCTCTACGATCAGGTCAAGGCGTCACAGAAGCTATTCAAGACGACGCTGGCTGGTATCGCCGACGCCGTAATCGCGACGGATGCTTTGGCCAAAATTACTTTTATCAATCCCGCCGCTCAGAAACTGACCGGATGGACAGAGCATGAGTCCAGCGGCGTTGATATAACCAAGGTATTCCCAATCATAAATGAAAATACCCACATGGAAGTTGGGAATCCGCTTAAGGGTGTGCTCAAGGTGGGTGGAACTGACAAGCTTATAAAGGATACAAACCTCATTTCCAAAACCGGTCGGGAAATCCCCATCGATGACAGCGCTGCGGCGCTGAGAGATGAGAACGGCAAGCTGGTCGGTGCTGTGCTTGTCTTTCGTGATATCTCCGCACGAAGACAGGCGGAGCACAAGCTGAGTGATGTAGTAACCGCGCTCAAGAAATCAAATGAAGGCCTGCAATCAGCCAGTAAAAAAAAGGATGAGTTTCTGGCGATGCTGGCTCACGAGCTGCGCAATCCGCTAGCGCCTATTCGTAATGCCCTGGAGATATTAAAGCAAGGCGGTGCAGGAGAGAAAGCGGAGAAAGAACTCCAGATAGTCATGGATCGCCAGCTGCAAAAAGTAGTCCGGCTCGTCGATGACCTTCTCGATGTGTCCCGCATCACACGCGGCATGATTACTCTCAAAACAGACCAGGTTGATCTCGGGCTCGTGATCAGTCAAACCGTAGAAGGCATGCGCGATAACTTTGAGGCGTGCCAGCATAAAATTTCTTTGTCACCATCGCAGGAGAAAGTATTTGTTAAAGGAGATGCCGTTCGCCTTGAACAGGTTATCTATAACCTTCTGATGAATGCTTGCAAATATACTAATCCCGGTGGTCTGATTACAATAAAACTTGAGAGTGAAATAGATAAGGCGATTATAAGGATTACTGATAATGGTGTTGGAATATCTCCGGAACTCTTACCTCATATCTTCGACCTCTTTGTTCAGGCAGATCGATCTCTCGACAGAACCCAGGGGGGGCTCGGCATCGGGCTTACGCTTGTGCGCCGCCTTGTGGAATTGCAGGGTGGAACTGTTGAGGCAAAAAGTCAGGGATTGAAAATGGGCAGCGAGTTCACTGTTCATCTGCCGGCTATTCCAGCAACGGAAGTCGTTCTTCCTGTGGTGCCCTCTGTGGTTCCTCCTGTGGCTTCTCGAGATGCGCTTCTCTCTAAACATCATATTCTTGTCATAGAAGACAACGTTGATGCTGCCAAAACCACGCAGATGCTCCTGGAATTAAAGGGGTATAAGGTTCAGGTCGCGTTTGATGGACCCTCCGGCATTAAGGAGGCACAGACATTTGAACCGGAAGCCATTATTCTCGATATTGGATTGCCGGGCATGAATGGATATGAAGTCGCAAGGGATTTGCGTAAACTGCCCGGAACAAAATACGCCCTGCTGATAGCTCTTAGCGGATATGGCCAGGCGGAAGACTTCCGCAAGTCCAAAGAAGCCGGATTTGATCACCATCTCGTCAAACCAGTTGATATAGACAAGCTTCAGGCGCTGATGTCAGCACATTTCAACGGTTCACTGCTTGCAGCCGCTTCTTAAACATACTTATACAGGATAAAGAAGCCGCATAGCCAAGGACTACACTAAACCCGCGCCGGGGGACTGGTGCGGGTTTTTATTTACTCATCTCCTGTTCAGTACAGGGAACTTTTCCATGATTTCTACTGTTGGAAACGCGTACGCAGAAAAATATTTTTGAGAGATAATATGAGAAATTATATTCCTGCATTTTACGCCCTGCTCATTGGCAGCATGATTTTATGTTTCGCCATGTCTGCGATAGCTTCTTATCAGCCGGACAATCTGGAGGAAGACCGGGCATGGTCTAGCGCCAGTACGATCAAGGCAGACACCTGTGACAAAGAATTAAACGCGATGGGCGATGCAGTAAAGTATCAAAACTGCTTCTCGAATGTTATTTCCACATATGTTTTACCGCATGCGGTTGATAAAACTCTTACGATAGGGTTGAATTCTAAAATGCTGCAGCCCGCAAGTGATTTTGATGATGGGAAGATAGACATAAAAGAGTTTAGACTGGAAGAAAGTAAAATTCTCTCAGATTACTTTATACAACGTAGTGATATAATAGAGTCCAGGCAGGACTAAATGCGAGACAGGAATCCAGAAAGAAATCCACATTGAGCCATGGTAAAGAGAATTGTTTTCTTCATGACCTGTTTTCTGCTTACTGCTTGCGATCAGCAGGGTGTCAATGTCGGTTTTGGTCTTGGCATTTCGGGATATAACTCGCGCTTTGTAAAGATGGACTCTCACGCCCGCCAGATCATCCAGGATTATCTTACCAGCGCCTACAACAGCGATTGCTCCGGCAAGAAGGCAAAACGCCATCCTAAATCATGCACCCTTAACAGACCCCTCTTGACGAACGGCAGCATACCTGTAGGAACTGAATACCAACCGTTGCCGCAAGATATCATGAGCAAAATAGGCTTTGTTCCGCCGGGCACTGATCTCATCCAAGCGGGCTATAATGTTTACCTGATCCGCTGGCCGGACAAGATCATTTACGACAGTGTCTCTTTGCATCCTTATTGGAAAGAGTCCTTGAGGAAATAATTGATTTTTACATGAGGATAAAAACTGAACGGCCTTCTGCATATCACTCATAGTCATTTTCAAATCCTGACAAATGGCACGGCAATCCCGCAAGAGCGGGCAAACACTGAAAGAAAATGCTGGCGGTTTGGTTATTCGACCGGTCTTACACAGCCGCAGAACATATACCCCACACCGCGAATGGTTTTAATGAGGGTGGGGTTTTGAGAATCATCTCCAATTTTTTTTCTGATCCGGGCAATCTGAATGTCGATGGCACGATCATAAACGTCAAATTTACCTTGACGCGTAATCTCAAAAAGATGTTCACGTGATAGAACGTGGTTAGGTGCTCTCACAAGAGCGTCCAGAAGCCTGAATTCACCGCTGGTCAAGCCTGGCGTATTGCCGTCTTTATCGAAGAGCTGATACTGTGTACGGTCCAATGTCCAGCCGTTAAAAAAAAGACCTTTGGCCTTAGTGAGCGCGGATTTAGCGTCTTTTACCGCAAACCCGTCGTTGCCCCTGCAGCGGCGCAACAGCGCCTTGATCCGTGCAGAAAGTTCGCGCATTTCAAAGGGTTTGATAAGGTAATCGTCCGCCCCCATTTCAAGCCCGACAATGCGGTCGGCTGTTTCGTTCCTGCCGCTGATCACAATAACGGGGGCTTTGCTCTTGATGCGAACAGCGCTCAGCAGTGAAAGTCCGTCGTGGTCAGGCAAACCCAGATCAAGAAGAATAATATCCGGATGCGCAACGCTCAACTTGCTCATGAATTCAGCGCCATTCAACGCAGAGATAATATTGTACCCCTGCGGTTCCAGATATTGCTGCATGACAACTTGCAGATCCTCGTCGTCATCTACTGTTAAGACGGTTGCTCTATGCAATTCTATACATCCCCTGCAAAAGTAAATAATTCCATTAGGCGTGTCGGAAGACCTCTTTCGGCATCAGGGGCTTTTCTTTCAACGCCAGAAGAATCAAAATACTCCGTGATGAGCATTTTGAGCGCTGTCGTACTGGAGCTCAGCGTACGGATAAGCTGCTTTTGCCGGGAATCAAGGTTGCTTTGTGCACCTTCAAATATTTCTGCAATGCCGCAGACAGTCGTCAAACGGGTACGAAGGTCGTGACACAGACAGAGAAGTGAATCAGCTTTTGCCTTCTGGGTCTTTTCAAAACTTTGTTTCATGTAGACGTAACGAAGGTTAGTGACCATGAACAGGATCGCTGAAACGAAGAAACTGCCGATAATTTTTACACCGGCATCTGCCTGCGCGCTGATGAAAACGAAAGCCGTTACCATGCCAAAACAAAGCATCTGGAGAAAGAAAGGCACAAGAAACCTCTTGTATCTCTGTAATATGTCCATTGTATTATCCCTTATAAGACGAAGCCAGCACGCGCCGGAACATGCGTGTGTCCAGGGGTTTGGTCAAATGCATATTAAAACCGGCTTCCTGTGCCTGCCGCCGGTCTTCATCGCGGCCATAGCCGGTCAGGGCAATAATAAAAGCTGAATGAAGGACCGGGTCCAGCCGCATGGCACGCGCCACCTGATAGCCATCCATTCCCGGCAAACCGATATCGCACAGAATAACATGCGGCTGAAACTGGCGGGCGAGCACAATCCCCTGAGGTCCTGTATAGGCTATACAGGTATCATGCCCTTCCTGCTCCAGCAGCATGCGGGTCGTTTCTGCAGCGTCAAGATTATCCTCGATGATAAGAATACGGGATTGAGAAGGCTTTTCTGCCGACGCTGCAATATCACTGCTGACGGCAAGCGGGGTTGTCGGCAGCTGGAGGCTAAATGCTGCACCCTGTCCCGTCCCCGCGCTGGTAACAGTCACAACGCCGTTATGAAGCTCCGCAAGACTCTTAACCAGAGAAAGACCGAGACCCAGGCCGCCGCGGCTGCGGTCCAGCTTCTGTTCCACCTGATAGAAAACGTCAAAAATACGCGGCAAGGTTTGGGAATCGATACCAATGCCTGTATCTTCAACTTTAATTATCGCTGTTTGGTCTTTCTCATTGGAGATCAGGCTGACCGAAACCCTGCCGTCGGGGGGGGTAAATTTATGCGCGTTATGCAGGAGATTGCCGAGCATCTGAATCAGCCGCGTCGGGTCTCCATCGACCCAAACGGGTTTCTGGGGAAGACTTGCTTCCAGGCTGATACCGCGCTCTTCAAAAATATGTCTATAATCCTCGATGGTACGGCAGACAATCTGTGACAGGTCGCATTGTTCCTTCCGCAAGAGGATTTTTCCGTTCGCCAGACGTGTGGAATCGAGTAAATCGTCAACCAGCCGCGCCATATGTGTCACCTGACGATCAATAATAGCACGGAGCCGGACGGTGTCCGGCGTGTCAGGCCCTATTTTATGCAGAAGATGGATCGCATTGCGGATGGGACCGAGAGGATTGCGCAGCTCATGGGCCAGCATGCCCAGAAAGGCATCCTTGCGGCGTGCAGATTCTTCGGCGGCTTTGCGGCGGGCGGATTCTTCTGCCTGCAGTGCCGCCCGCTGACGCATTTGTGAGAGTTCAATGAAGACACGGACCTTTGCCTTAAGGATTTCCGGCATCACGGGCGTTATCAGGTAATCAACCGCGCCGCTGGCATAACCTTTCTCCACATGCACATCATCGGCAAAAGCTGTAAGGAATATAATCGGCGTATGGGCGGACTTGCGGCGCTTGCGGATAAGCGCCGCCGTTTCTATGCCGTCCATGTTAGGCATATTGACATCAAGCAGGATAACGGCAAAATCGTTACTGAGCACAAGCTTCAGCGCCTCTTCCCCGCTGCTGGCAAAGAGGACGTTCTGACCGAGATCTTCCAGGACAGTGCTGTAGACAAGCAGCTTTTCCTTCAAGTCATCAACAACAAGGATGTTAACCCGCGCCGGAACGGATTCAGACACTTCCATGTCACATGCGGGCAGCGTATCCACAGAACCTCTCATACGTATTCCCTTTTATATCAGCGATGCAGCCAGGATCTAAGGACCGTCACCAATTGCTCCATATCGACAGGCTTGGATAGATAATCCCAGGCGCCGGATTCAATGCATTTTTCGCGGTCCCCTTTCATGGCCTTGGCGGTAACGGCAACAATGGGCAAATTCTTGAAGTGGGAAAACTTGCGGATTTCCCTGATAGTCTCCATCCCGTCCATTTCCGGCATCATGATATCCATGAGAACAATATCAACGCCCCCTTCATTCTGGAGGATATTGATGGCTTCGCGCCCGCTGTCAGCGGAGAGAACTTTCATCTGATACTCTTCCAGCACGCTTGTCAGCGCAAAAATATTACGGGCGTCATCATCCACCACCAGCACTTTCTTGCCGATCAAAATCTTGCCAATCTCATACAGGTCCGCAATTTTTTTGCGCTGATCTGCCGCCAAGGTTGCCACATTGCGGTGCAGCAGGAGCGTCGTGACATCCAGAAGACGGTCGAGAGAATAGACCTGCCGCACGGAGAATATTTTTCCGAGGCGCCGCCATACGCGCTCGTCGTCATTTTCTTCTTCGCCGTACACGATAACAGGCATACGCCCCAGAATGAACGGGGCCGCGCTGTCTTCTTCCTCTTCTTCCATGGAGATAAGGCTGGCGGCGATCTCGGGCATCTTCTGGCTCAGGATCAGGCAGTCTATTTTCCACTCTTCAGCGCCTTGAGCGCTGCTTTGGTGTTCTTGACACGGGCAATGTCAATGTTATCGGCGGCGAGATTCAGCAGGATCTTTTCGCTCAGCTTCTCATCCGGCTCGACGACAAGGACTTTCTTTTTGGTGCGCTGCAGAAATTCAGTCATGCTGATTAACATCCGATCAAGCGTGATGCTGCTCTGGATAGGTTTGGCAACAAAGGCGAGCGCGCCGGAATCTATCGCGCGATGACGGGATTCATCGGTAGAGATGACGCAGACAGGTATATGACGGGTTGTCATGTCGTTTTTCAGGCGTTCCAGAACGCGCCAGCCCTCCATGTCCGGAAGGTGAATATCAAGCAAAACAGCATCCGGCTTATAATCAGCCATCAGACCGAGCGCGGCTGCGCCGAGCGATGTCACGATGCCTTTGTAGCCGTTCTTATGCGCCGTCTCCAGCAGGAAGCGGGCAAAACCCAGATCATTCTCGACGATAAGAACGAAGCGGACTCCCGGCTGGATATCGTTACGATCGTCGCCAATCTGATTTGCAAGGAGTCCTATTTCAGGCTCATTTGGGGAGACGATTTTATCAAGCAGCGCGGCTTGGAGTGCCGAAGGTGCATCGATAAGATGCTGCGTAATGTTGTTATCATTTAACTTGCGCGCGCGGACGTAGGACGCCGGCAGGTAGAGCGTAAATGTGCTGCCTTCACCCGGGGTTGAGGAAAGACAGATTTCCCCGCCCAGAAGCCGCGATAGCTCACGACTGATGGCAAGGCCGAGCCCGGTGCCGCCATATTTCCGGCTTGTCGAACCATCCGCCTGCTGGAACGCTTCGAAGATGATTCTTTGCTTGTCGGATGCAATACCGATCCCGGTATCGGAGACGGTAAAAGCCAGCACTTCCTGTGCACGGTTGAGCTCTTCCCTGTCGCCGCTCCAACCATTCTGCGCCAGTTGAACGGACAGCATAACCTGGCCCCGGTGTGTGAATTTGAAGGCGTTTGACAGCAGGTTTTTGATGATTTGCTGCAGCCGCTTGGAATCGGTGAAGACGGATTTTGGCAGGTGAGAATCAAACTTGACGATGAAGTCGACGTTTTTAGATTCAGCCACATGCTTGAAAGTACGTATAACATAACCTTGCAGATCGCCCAGCTGCAGGTCGCTGCTTTCGAGGATAACCGTACCCGACTCGATCTTGGAAAGATCGAGAATATCATTAATGAGCATGAGCAGATCGTTACCCGAACTATGGATGGTTTTTGCAAAATCCGTCTGTTTGGGCGTCAGGTTTCCTTCGGAATTTCTGGTGAGCTGGTCTGACAGAATAAGAAGGCTGTTCAGCGGCGTGCGCAGTTCGTGCGACATATTCGCAAGGAACTCTGATTTGTACTTGGAAGTCAGCGCCAGCTGCTTGGCTTTGAACTCGAGCTCCTGCCGGGCCTGTTCCACTTCCTGGTTCTTGTGCTCCACTTCGTGGTTCTGCTGGGCGAGAAGATGGGCTTTTTCCTGAAGCTCCTGGTTGGTCTGCTGCAGTTCCTCCTGCCGTGTTTGCAGCTGATGGGCGAGAGACTGCGACTGCGTCAGTAAGCCCTCCGTTCGCATGTTGGCTTCGATGGTGTGCAGCACGATACCGATAGATTCAGTCAGCTGATCGAGCAGCGCGAGGTGTGAGTGGTTGAATTTCTCGAATGAAGCAAGCTCCAGCACGCCCTTTGTCTGTCCTTCGAAAATAAGAGGCAGGACCAGCACGCTGCGCGGGACGGCCTTGCCGAGACCGGATGAAATATGAATATAATCGTCGGGCACACGGTCAAGAACGAGCTTGCGCTTTTCAAGGGCACATTGACCGATAATACCCTGTCCCAGACTAATATGCGTGCCAAGCACGTTGTTACCGCCTTCCGTGGCAAAGCTGGCCAGCAGCGTCAGGCGCGGCGTGCTCACGTTTGTGTCAAGAACGTAGAACTCTGCCTGCTGCGCCGACACAACGGGGCACAGCTCGGAGAGAACCGTGCGTCCCACGTTGGTCATGTCGCGCTGACCTTGCAGCATACGGCTGAATTTCGCGAGGTTCGTCTTCAGCCAGTCCTGCTCCGTGTTCTTGTGCGTTGTATCGCGCAAGTTGTGAATCATCTCGTTAATCTTGTCTTTCAGGACAGCCACTTCGCCTTGCGCTTCAACCGCGATAGAACGGGTCAAGTCACCCTGTGTCACGGCAGTCGCCACTTTCGCGATAGCACGCACCTGCGTCGTCAGGTTCGCCGCCAGCTGGTTCACGTTTTCAGTCAGGTCTTTCCAGGTGCCTGATGCACCAGGCACTTTCGCCTGTCCGCCCAGCTGCCCTTCAACACCCACCTCACGGGCAACCGAGGTCACCTGATCAGCAAATGTCGCCAGCGTATCGATCATGCTGTTGATCGTATCCGCCAGTTCCGCAATCTCGCCTTTGGCTTCCACGGTCAGTTTTCGTTTCAGATCACCGTTCGCAACCGAGGTCACAACCTTGGCGATACCGCGCACCTGGGACGTCAGGTTGTTGGCCATCATGTTCACGTTATCGGTC
>PLXM01000042.1 GCA_003153235.1 Rhodospirillales bacterium | reverse complement strand
CGCATGGGCGATTTTTACGAGCTGTTCTTTGACGATGCGATCAAAGCCTCTGCCGCGCTCGACATCACGCTGACCAAACGCGGCGACGTGCCGATGTGCGGCGTGCCGTGGCATAGCCATGAAGCCTACCTTGCCCGCCTTATCAAGCTGGGCTATAAGGTCGCCCTCTGCGAACAGGTGGAAACGCCGGAAGAAGCCAAGAAGCGCGGCGGCTACAAGGCGCTGGTGCAGCGCGACGTTATCCGCGTCATCACGCAGGGAACACTCACGGAAGACACGCTGCTGGAAAAGAACAGCAACAATTACCTGACGGCCCTCGCCGACGTTGGTGGAGCGATGGGAATTGCCTGGCTTGACCTGTCGACCGGTGATTTTACCTTGCAACCGTTGTTCGCCAAAGACCTCGGCGCGACGCTGGAGCGCGTCAATCCGGGCGAGATCCTTGTTTCAGAAAAGCTCACGCAGACCCCTGCCCTGTTCGATGTTTTTGCCGACTACAGAACCAAGCTGACCGTCCAGCCGCACAGCCGTTTTGACAGCGAAAACGGTCGCAAGCGCCTTGAAAAAATTTTCGGCGTCGGCACGCTGGAAAGTTTCGGCGCTTTTTCGCGCGCGGAAGTCGCTGCTGCAGGCGCGCTGATCGACTATGTGGAACTGACACAGAAGGGCAAGTTCCCCCGTCTCTCTGCGCCAAAACAACTCATGCTCGGCTCGGTCATGGAGATCGATGCCGCCACGCGCCGCAATCTGGAACTGACCTACACATTGAACGGCCAGAGGCAAGGCAGCCTGCTTTCCATCATGGACATGACCGTGACTGGCGGCGGTGCGCGGTTGCTGGCCAAATATCTAGCCATGCCGCTGACGCAGCCGGACGAAATCAACCACCGCCTCGATATGGTCGATTTCTTTGTTGAAAGAAACAATGTCCGCAGCGACACGCGCGGCTTCCTGCAGCACTGCGCAGACATTGAACGCGCCCTTGCCCGCCTGAGCCTTGACCGCGGCGGGCCGCGCGATCTGGCCGCCATCCGCGATACGCTGGCGCAGACCATCCAGCTGCACCGCCTGATCAGCCAGAAAGACAAGACGAGCCTCGATACAGAACTGCCCAAAGGCATCAAGGCCGCGCTCGACATTCTTAAACTCTGGGGAGCGCATCACCCGCTGATCGACCAGTTACAACGCGCGCTGGCGGCGGAACTTCCCGTACTCACACGCGACGGCGGATTTATCACCAAAGGTTACTCACCAAAGCTTGATGAGTTCGCCAAACTCCGCGACGACAGCCGCCAGCATATCGCGCAGCTGCAGGCCAAATACGTGCAGAAATCCGGCATCACGACGCTCAAGATCAAGCACAATAATATCCTCGGCTACTTCATCGAGGTCACGACCAATAACGCCGACAAGCTCTTTGCCGATAAAGCCGAATTCATCCATCGCCAGACGATGGCGAACGCCGCGCGGTTTACGACGACAGAACTCTCCGAACTCGAGCGCAAAATTTCCGAAGCCGCCGAGAAGGCACTCGCGCTGGAACTGGAGTTGTTCGCCGGATTGGTAAAAGAAGTGCTCTCGCAAGGCGAACTGATCGCAAAAACCGCCACAGCGCTGGCCGGGTTGGATGTGGCGGCCTCGCTCGCCGATCTCGCCATCAAGAACAATTACACCCGCCCGCAGATCGACAGCAGCCTCGCCTTCGACATAAAAGGCGGACGGCATCCGGTTGTCGAGGTCGCCCTCAAGAAGCAGAGCAATACCGATTTCATCGCCAACGACTGCGCACTTGCAGATAAACAACGCCTTTGGCTCCTCACCGGACCCAACATGGCGGGTAAATCGACCTTCCTGCGGCAAAACGCGCTGATCGTGCTGATGGCACAGATGGGCTCATACGTACCTGCAGCTCATGCCCATATCGGCACTGTCGACCGCCTGTTCAGCCGTGTCGGCGCGGCGGATGACCTCGCACGTGGACGATCCACATTCATGGTCGAGATGGTCGAAACAGCGACCATTCTTAATCAAGCGACAAACCGTTCGCTCGTCATCCTCGACGAAATCGGGCGCGGCACGTCCACCTATGACGGCCTCTCCATCGCCTGGGCGTGCCTTGAATACCTGCATGAAGCCAACAAATGCCGTGCTCTCTTCGCGACGCACTATCACGAACTCACCGGCCTCACGCAAACCCTGCCGCAGCTCGCCTGCTACACCATGCGCGTCAAGGAATGGAAGGACAGCATCATCTTCCTGCACGAAGTTGCTGCCGGCACGGCCGACCGTTCTTACGGCATCCATGTCGCCAAGCTGGCCGGACTGCCCGCCACAGTCATCAGCCGCGCGGAAGATGTGCTGAAGACAATCGAAGGCCAGAAGAATGGCAAGCCGCTGCGCTCCAGCCCCGCTGATTTGCCGCTCTTCAGCGCTGCACCCGCTCCGCAGCAGCCTAAATCCTCTGCAGTCGAGGAGGCTCTCAAGGAAATAGACCCCGACACCCTCTCGCCCAAAGATGCGCTGGAGGCGTTATACCGTTTGAAGGAATTGCTGGGATAATCATTTCTTCTTTGGCCAGTGCCATTGACCGGCCTTTTTGAGCGCGATGGCTTTTTCCAGTTCAACAGCGACTTTTTTGAAGGCGCCATCCCAGTCACCTGCCTGGGGCTGCCGGAACAGGCGCATGGACGGGTACCACGGGCAGTCTTCGCGCCCCATCAGGTAAACCCAGAACGCGCAATTGGACAGCAGGTTCCACACAGGGCAGCCGATCGATCCCGCCACATGCGCGACGGAACTGTCTGTCATGATGACAAGATCAAGCTCTTTTAATACGGCAGCCGTATCGGCAAAATCTTTCAAGTGCGGGCCCAGCTCCGGAACCAGACCCTGCGCGCCATTATCCGCCAGTTCGCGCTCAGCAGGTCCCCTTTGCAAACTGTAAAGCTGCACGCCGGGGATTTCCGCCAGCGGCAGGAAATGGGCGAAAGTCGCTGACCGCTTATAGTTGCCGGCGAATTCCGGCTTGCCGACCCAGACAATCCCCACCTTAAATCTGTTTTGCGCAAGATTGAGCAGCCGCTTTGCCTCAGCAGGCGGCGCCTCCGGTATAAAAAGCGTTGAGGGCGGCGGGATTGTTGCCACCTCCGTATTGAACACGCCCGGCAGGCTCATGACTGGAACATGGTAATCAATCTTTTCACCGTGATTGTCATTCTCCACCAGCAGGTCTATGCCGTTGATGGAGCGGAAAAGCCGATGAAGGTCTTTCCTGCACCTAAAAATAACCCGCGCGCCGCGCGCCTTGACTAGGGGAATGTAACGGCTGCAAAGGATACTGTCGCCAAAGCCCTGCTCTTCGTAAACGAGGATCGTCTTGCCGTTCAGATCCTGCCCCGTCCAGCGCTGGCTTTTGTAAGTTTTCTCATGCTCGGCAATCGACCAGAACGGATAGTTTTTGCCCAGCTTCCACCGGATCTCGAAATCCTTCCACGCTTCCTTGAACCTGCCGAGGCGCAGAAGAATATCCGTGCGGCACCATACATGCTCCGGCTCATGCAACTTCGCAATATTATACTGCGCGAGCGCCTCCTCGTTCATATCGAATTCGCGCAGGGCAAAGCCGTAAAAAGAGCGTGTTTCAAAATCATCCGGCGCTATACGGAAGGCCTTGTCAAAAGCCTGCAGCATGTCATCCTTCCTGTTCGTCAGGATAAGGCAGAAGATATAGTGCTTGAGGATGCCAAGGGAATTAGGCGCCAGTTCGAGGGCGCGCTTCAGGCAGATCAGGGCCGTCTGCGAGCGTCCCGTAAGCCGCAAGGCTATCCCGAGATTGGCCCAGATAAGGACGTCATCCAGCGTCGAGCGCAGCAGATCCTGATAAAGCGGCACAACCTCGGCATATTTATCCTGACGGAACAAGGCATGCGCCTGCTCCAGAGCCGTTTGTTTTTGGGGAGACGGTTTCACTTGAGGCAAAAAGGATTAAGGTTTGGGTGATTTACCATTAAAGCCAGTGGAAGGTTTTTTTACCGGAGGCAGCGCCGGAGCATTGTTGTTTGCCGGCTTTGTAAGATGCGGCGCATAAGGAGCATATTCCTTCTCAAGCGACGTGTAATACAGCTTCAGACGGCGGATATCGGTGTCGGTCACGTCTTTCCACTTGTCGCTGTCGGGCTTCTTGCGCAGCCATTCAACCGTCGACAATTCCTTGCGCGCCTTGGCAATCGTCATGTAGGGCGCGTTCGGGTCGGGGTTGAGGATGCGGGCAGCGATAAATTTCTTCATCGACTCCTGCTGTTGTGCGGTCAGCTCCTGCGGCGCATGTTCATAAACAAGACGCCCGGCAATCTTCACAAAACGGTCCAGAGAGGGATCTTTTTCCAGCTCATCCTTGAACCGGCTACGGAAGCCTTCAACCATGACAGCGCGCGCGTGCCAGTCATCCGCCTCACGGAATTCCTTGGCCCATGCATCAAGCTTTGTCTTGGCATGAACTGATATGTGTTTGTCGACCATCGTTTCCGGGAAGGCTGTCGTCGCCGGCACAGCCGGCTGCTGTTCTTCCTGCGTAGCCAGTGCGGCTGCTTTCGCAACATTCTCAAGGAAAGCTTTGTGTGCCTTGACGGTTTTGGCGCGCGCTTCAAAAACAGCGGCATCATCCGTCTTGGTGAGGATTTTATCCGAAAGATCCATGGGCATCAGGATCGGCTGGCTGCCTTTATCCATCAGCACAAGAGGCTTGCTGCGGTCCTGCGACAGGAAAACATCTTTCAGCTGCTCAACGGACATCTTCAGGTAAGGCGTCGGGTCAACCCTCAAGTCAAACAGCGTCTGGCCCGCAGTTCCCTCAACTCCCGTCAGGGCTGTCATGACAGATGCCTGCATGGCATAGGGTTTCTTTTCCACCTCATCGTAATGATTGGCATTGGCATAGGTGAATATTTTGTTTTTGCCCAGGAACTCTTCAACGCCTTGCGTCGTTGAAAGCGACATCATCTGGTCCCAGACCTGCGGCGCGGCTTTCTTGACGACCTTGGCGACGCCGACTGTTGCCTTGATATCATTCAGGGCGTCATGCGCATCTTCATCCGATAAATTAACGCCGTTTTGCTGGGCAACCGCCTTGAGTGTCATTGACGGCAATCCGTAATAATTCTTGGTGTCGAGCTTCAGCGCGCCCGGCATGTACAACGCCGCGGCTTCGACCATATACATCACGTCAGCACGGCCATTGAACTGCCCATTCTCGGGGCTCTTGTCGGTCGTCAGATTGGTGGGGAGCAGGCTCTGGTAGAAGTTCTGCGCCAGAACAGGCTCGTCATAGGTGATGCTGTTATAGCCGACAAAGGTGATCGGCCAGTGCTGGCCCCGGAGCCAGTCGTTGGCATCCTGCATCATTTCATAGTTGGTGTTCTTGTTGGTCTTCAGGTCATCCGGCGTAAAACCGGTGGTCAGCAGCGCCGCGGGCGCAGGCAGCGTCCAGGGGGCATTACGACAGTCCAGTTTTTTGCTTGAGAGAATATTGAGGTCGTCGTCAGTGAAGAGCATTCCAATTTGCAGTATCTGAGTGAAGTCTTTGCTTATTCCAGTCGTCTCCGTATCGTAAAATACAAACACGTGCGCGTTCCTCTTCCTGAACAGATGTTTTTCTCTGGCTCTTTTTGTAGTAGGTATACTAGTAGCAGTTTTTAAAATTTTGTCACGATAAAAGATGTCATAAAGAAACATTATTACGCAATAGGGAAATATATCANNAATAAAAGAGCTAATAAGCTTGTTTCATGTAAAACATGCACAGCTCAATTCCACATTATCGAAATTACATCACAGCTATGACTCTGGTTCTGATTATCAGCATAAGTATTCTGATTTAATTGATAGAATTATAAGTAGAATATCCGATGCCTGCTTTGATAAAGGCGAAAAGATGGCCACCCTCGCCATTATCGCTCTAGGGGGATATGGCAGAAAAGAAATTGCCCCGTACTCGGATATTGATATCGTCTTTATCCAGAATACGCCGTTTACGCGTCAAACCAAGAAGTTTATAGAATCACTCAATAGCCATTTCTGGAGCGCCGGACTGAAAATCAGCGCCTCCGTCCGCACGCTGAAAGACTGCGAGGCGGCGATGGATGAGGATGTCTCTTTCCTGACCAGTCTGCTGGAGATGCGCCTGATCTGGGGGCCGAAATCAACCTATCAGAAGCTTGAAAAGGCCTTCCATCAGCATATCAAAAAGACGCCTCCCGGCTATTTCGTTTCCGCCAAGCTGGATGAGCGCGATGTCCGCCATCACAAGATGGGCGACAGCCGCTACCAGCTGGAGCCAAACATCAAGGAAGGCAAAGGAGGCTTAAGGGATATCCATACCCTCCTCTGGATCGCCAACTTCCTCTACGGCGCCCGCAAGCCCGCGGATATGGTCAAAAAGGGCGTCCTCACATCGGCAGAAGCGGTGACACTGAAAAAGGCCCAGCATTTCTTCTGGACGGTGCGCTGCCATATGCATTTCCTTGCCGGACGGGCGAATGACCGGCTCTCTTTCGACAGCCAGCCGCTTATCGCCGCGCTCATGGGTTATAAAGACAGCGAGCCTCATATCCGCGCCGAAAAGTTCATGTTGGATTACTTCCTGCTGGCCCGCGAAATCGGCCACCTGACCCGCATCCTCTGCGCCAAGATCGAGGCGCAATCCCTGAAAGCGCAAAAACTCG
>PLXM01000171.1 GCA_003153235.1 Rhodospirillales bacterium | reverse complement strand
ATGCCGCCAAGGCCGCTGCTGTGATAATACCCCCAGTTCCGGCTGTGTGGCCATGTAGGCAGTGCACCAATAAAAATCAGCAGAAAGACGATGAGTAAAATATCAATTAACGCCATGAGATATCCTCCTAATTTCTAATGAGTGACTCTTCTAGTGGTTATATTTAGGGGAAACTGTATTGTTACTTTGATCATGCTCATTCAAGTCGGCATCATCCCAATACTTTGTACCCTTCAGCATAACCTGAGCCATCAGGCCTGTATCGGTCATTTGATACACATGAACGCCAGGCAAGATATCTTCTTCACCGCCTACGGCTCCACCTTTAGCGCCCTGCTTTGCAGCAAGATCGGCATGACCGGACAGGTCAAGGCCTGTATCCAGAAAATCATGGAAGGTTTTTGCGTCATTGAACACAAATATCACGCGGAAGTCCTTCACACCCAGCCCAAGACCAATGCCGGCTGCGGCCATCTGCATGTAAGTCTCTTCGCCATTTTTATTATCGTGTGCAATGCCATGGCCATAAGAACCTGAGAAGAAGCCGACGGCTACGTCTGCACTGGAGAAAACAGCATATCCGGCAGCATTAGAGATCCTCTTCTCTGCTCCGGGATGAACCTGATAAAGCTTGCCGAGAACATGTGATTGCATTTTTTGAATCTCGTCTCTTTGCTCACTCCGAGATGCGGCATAGGCCTGAGCAGAAAATGCAAAAGTCAGCGCAAGCAGCAGAATAAAAGTGAAGTGTTTCATAGATATATCTCCCTGTTAAAAAATTAAGCCTGTAATAAAGACATAGAAAGAGTTGAAGTTTCCTATACCGGAGGCGACCTTCCCTGAAAAGCATGCACCACAGCCGCAATAAGAAAGAGTATGATAAATACGCCGAACGTCATACGCGCCAGCTCCACAGAAACGACGGCAATGCCGCCAAAACCGAAAACTGCCGCAATCAAAGCGATTATTAAAAAAGTTACTGCCCATTGAAGCATCATTTTTCTCCTTTAAAGTTTGTTAAATATAGAACCTCTATTGATTGAACTCGATAACGGCACGACGATTCGCTGGCATCTCGACATTATCACCCGTCGGCACGGCCAGATGCGTCTCACCATAAGCTTTCTGGGTGATGATGGCGGCATTTACGCCGTCTGTGACAAGGGTATCGGTTACAGCCTGAGCCCTCCTTTCCGAAAGCGCCTGATTATGCTCTGCAGAACCTGTCGTACTTGTATAGCCGGAAACAATTACTGTTGACGGATTATCCTTCTGTATCTCCTGCGCAGCCTTGTTCACAGTAGACTTTTCATTAGCCGGCACCCTTGATCTATCAACACCAAAATTAATAGTGTAGTCCACAGGGGCCGCCGCTGGAGAGGCAGGAGCAGGAGTAGCCGCCGTAGTTGCTGCCGTTGTTTGCGTTACGGTCTGCGTCGCGGTTTGAGTGCTTGTGCTTGTATTTGTTGTCTCAGCAACAGAGCCTACACGGTAAACATTGCATCCCCTTTCCACGTAGCCGGGCGGCGGGGCCTGATAATGCTGGCACTGTTCGCGATGCAGATTGTATTCTAGATACACACGCCATTCATTATAATGTTCCTGAATCTCTGATGCGGGGACATCGTAGTAGGTTAAGGAGCCCATTTCCTGCTGGGCATAAGCTGCACTACTTGAAAGCGTCATAACACTCATGCAGAGTGCAAAGCCGCTGGCAGATAGTAAAAACTTGTTTTTCATTTTGTTCCCGCTGGATTGATAGGCTCTTTCCTGCCCAACGCCCATCAGGCACTAAAGGTTCACGTGTGGCAGATTATTCGGGCATAACGAACCTTTTCAGTCCGTTAGAGTATCCACAAGGCACTCCCGTAAAATTACACAGCGGGAGAAAAGCCATTTATTTTTTATTTATCGTGCCTTTTATGACGGCATGCGGTATACAAATGGCGCGCAGCTTTTCACCACCGTCATAAACACTGGACTTAGGGCGCTGTCTACCGTTCTTAAGGTCATCTCCGTGTCAGGCGGAACTCTTTTCTCTCACAGTTTCAGGAGCTAACTCCTTGTCTTTCATCAGACAATACTGGCACTATTTACTCTTATGTCTGCTCTTGCTGCTTGTATACTCGAACGCAATAATAAATCTATTGCAAAAAAGCACCGAAAAAGCTTCCTTTTTATATGCCAGCCTTTTCTTTGGCGTGATGCTATTGCTATTAAATGGCTATGTACTTTATATCCAACAGGAAAAGCACAAAAAATCAAACCAGACCAAGACAGATTTTCTCATCCATATGAACCATGCTATCCGTACGCCGCTGGCGGTCATCTGCGGTATCGCCGAAATTTTTGATGCGCAGGCCAATCTGGACGACAAACAGAAGAAACTTGTCAAAACACTCATCTCCAGCACGTCATCTCTCAAGGTTCTGGCAGATGATATTCTTAAATTCTCCAAATCTTCCTAAAGAATAAATAATATTGCCGAAAATGAGAATGACTTGTTTCATTTATGTCGCAATAGGCCTATGGTCTTATTTACCCGATTCTGGGATTACGAGGTATAAATTTGCGCAAAGCAACGATTCTGGCAGTTGAGGACGATATAAACCTGCAGGCTGTAATGCGCCATTCTCTGGAGCAGGAAGGCTACCTGTTCCTATCCGCCATTAANNCTTGATCTGATCCTGCCGAATGATGACGGGCTTGCCCTGCTATCGATGATCCGCAGCAAGAGCAAATCAGCCGTTATTGTTGTGAGCGGCAAGGACACCCCTATAGACCGAATCGTTGGTCTCGAAATGGGTGCGGATGACTATCTGACGAAGCCTTTCGAACTGCGCGAGCTTTCTGCCCGGATCAAGGCCGTGCTCCGCCGTACAGCGCAAGGAGGAAAGCCCGCAAACGATGTTGCGGAAGGGACGCTACACAAGGCCAATCGTATTTTTTTCAACGGCTGGATTCTTGACCGGCTGCAGTATCAGGTTTTTAATGAAGCCGGAAAATCAGCCGGGCTAACCAGCGGCGAGTTTAAGCTGCTGGAAGCATTGGTTATAACCCCGAACCGGGTTCTCAGCCGCGAGCATCTTTTTGCCCTGACCCGTCCTGGCGACTTCGATGCCTTTGACCGGGCGATTGACATCCAGATCGGCCGCATCAGGAAAAAGATCAATGACGACCCCCGCGACCCCGCTCTCCTTAAAACCATCCGCGGCGTGGGCTATCTGTTTGCGGGCGAATCCAGAGCAATAGACTAGAAAGGGACCTTAATTAAGGGATTGCGCGTTGGCTGCTTACAACGCACCCCATTATTAAGGAGAAACCCCGATGATCTACATTAAGCGCTCTCTACTGGCTACTGTTGCTATTACCGCTTGCATGATGTATGCCACGCCTTCTTTCAGCGATACAGTCGTCCATGAAACCGTGACAGAAACAACCGGTCAGCCGGTAACCACCACAACAGAGACCCAAACGCAGACAGATGAGCAATTAGTGTCAGGCGGCGAGACTCATGTGTATCACTTAAGTGACTTTGACATTAATCATAACGGCATTCTCTCCACCAGCGAGGTCGGCAAAATACTTTTCAAAGTCTTTGATGCCGATGGCAATGGCGTAATCGATAATAACGAATACGAGCGTCGCGTCATTATATCCATTGCGCCCGTAGAAAAAGATACTGTTGTTACCTATAGTTTTAATAACAACGGAAGAGTAGAAAAAATCACGCGCACCAATGAAAGTTTTATGGAGGACTCCCGACTCGCGCTATTCAACAACAAAAGGGAGGGACTCTCAGCACATGAATTCACAGGCCAGGACTTTCTCGCTGTAGATGTCAACCGCGACCACGCCATCGATTTAAAAGAATGGCAGGGGACTTACATTGCCAGCATTGATAAGAAAAACAAGGAAAGTGCCAGTATTAACAAGTAAAGAGTTGCTTAATCCAACAAGAAAGAAGAAATCATGGAAAAATCATATTTATCTTTTACAAAATCTCTTGCCATAGGCCTATGCATTCTATCTCTTTCTGCATGCTCCGGCATGAACACCACGCAGCAGCGCACGCTTTCCGGTGCCGGCATTGGTGCAGGTATTGGCACCGTTGGAACCGTTATGACGGGCGGCTGCGTCACCTGTGGCGCCGCCATCGGTGCCGCTGTCGGAGCTGGCGCGGGATACGCCTACGACAAAACACGCTGATGAGCCATTAATAATAAAAAACCTGCGGGCATATCACTGTGCCTGCAGGTTTTTATGATCCGGGGAACGGAACATGCGTCATGGACGTTGAAGTATTAGAGCGCCTTCGGCGTTCTTACATCAGCAGTAAAGGAAAATATCATGTACAAGACAATCACCGCTATATTTGACACACGGGCTGAATCAGAAAATGCTTTACTCGCCCTTGAGCACGCAGGGTTTACCAAAGATCAGGTCACAATGCTGATCAGCGAAGAAACGCGCGGCAGGCATTTCGGCATCGACAAAGGCAGCAACCTTGAAAAAGGCGCCGCAACGGGTGCCGCGCTTGGCGGCCTCGCAGGCGCTCTTTATCTGGCTCTGGCTTCCGCCGGTACTTTGCTGGTTCCGGGCTTGAACCTTATCGTGTCAGGCGCCCTGATCGGCAGTCTTGCAGGTCTGGGAGCTGGTGCCGTATCGGGCGGTCTGATCGGTGCACTCGTCGGCCTTGGCATTCCTGAATATGAAGCCAAGCTTTACGATAGCAAAATCCGCAAGGGAGCCATCCTCATCGCCGTTGGGGCAACGGACGATATAAGCGCCGACAGCGCCGAATCCATACTGGAAGCCACCAACGCTCAAAGTATTACAGCTATAGCTGCATAAAAACCTTCTTGCTCAGATAACACTGGGGCACTTCTGATAAAAGGGGGTGCCCCAGCTTTCATGAGCACCTATATGTTCCCTCTTGGATAGGGACCCTCTTTCCTTCTTCGTGCGTTGGCTACACAGGAGCAACCCCCAGAAGGAGAAATAGAATGTCCATTTATGATGAATCGGCAAGTGTCGAAGATAAGCTTGAAAAAGCAAAGCTGCGGCAAGCAAAGCATAATAAAGAGACCCATTCCGGCGCGCATAATGTCAAAGAAAATGTTGTAGGCATGGCGCGAAATATAAAAGATACTTCCGTAGATACAGCTCATGTAGCGGCTGACTACGTTCGTCATCGCATGGACGACTTAAGAACGTCAGGCACTGATACATTGGAAAAAGTAGAATCCCGCATTCAGTCGCGGCCTGCCCAAAGCCTCGCGATCGCTTTCGTAGCCGGGCTGCTGGCCAGCTTTCTGCTTGGCCGCAGGTCGTCCTAAAATGTTAGACATGGCTGTTGTCATTGAAGAGCTTTTAATGGCAACAGTCATGGGTGAAAGAGGATCGCTTCCCCGAAAAAGTAAAATGGACTGGGCTTTAATGGTCTTTGCCGTTTTACTGGGATGCGCGGGCGTTTTTTTATCAATACTGGGCCTCGAGCGTTACTTTGAAGAAAAATATCCGCTGGACATAGCCGCCCTGCTTTCATCTGCCATTGTTCTGGCGGTCGCTTTCCTGGTGGTGCTCATAACACGCGGCTGCCAGAACCGAAAGGAACCACCTCCCCATACTGATCGGCAAGACTTTGAAAAGAACCTTCACACTCTTCTTGATGGCGTTTGCAAAGAATTGGAAGGCCCTGTTCGGGAGAGCCCCAAAACAGCTGTACTCCTTGCAGCCATTGCCGGCTTTATTGCCGCACAACGCAGAATATAGGATACGCCTTAAAAAAAGGGGCCCATTTATAAGGGCCCCTTTTTCTCTTAATCATGCTGTCCGTTTTTATTTGGTGCCGCATGAGCCTTTAGATGTGCTGTAGTCGCTTACATCCTTGCCATCAGTTTTGACAGTATCCGTATCTTTGCGGGTCTTGTCTTGTGCGCCTGATTGGGCATTTCCAGCAACCGGTTCTTTTGGCAATTCATTTTTCTGGATTGCCGAAGGGTTGGCCGGTTGGCTTTGGTAAGGCGCTTTTTCTTGGTTTTGGTCTTGGGGGGTCATGATGATCTCCTTGTTTGTGGTTTTAGTGGGCATATAGACCAACGCACCATCCGCAGAATGGGTCCCTCTGTTAAGCCATTAATGAATCCAGCATTACAAAAGAGAAACAATCTCTTTCAAAAAAATTACTTTGGCGCAATAGAGCCGTTACCGACGCAATATATATTCAAGCAGTTAAACAAGAAAACCAAGGAGAATAAACGATGCTTGAACCCAGACAGCTACACAATATTGCTCATCCCTTTATCGATTCTATATACCTCAAAAAAGAGTTCGGTATCGATGCCCGGGAAGAAGGCAGTGACATCCTCGTAATTGAAGCCAAACGCATGGAAAAAACAGCATCACAGAAGGAACGGAGCCGGCTTTTTCTTTCTTTTCTAGAAGATCTTGACCTTATCAGAGATCAGGTTGAGAGCAAGGCAGGCAAATTTAATCGTATGGATATCAAGTACTGCTAAAGTAATCAGAATGGGCCACCCGAATAAGAAAACCACCAGAATGTTGGAAAGTCTCGCTGGGCGCTGCGTCAAATGGGCTGGCAGTCAATGGGCGCTGGAAGTGGTACTCTCGTTGATTGCTATATGGCTTTTTGTAGGGCCCTTTGTAAAATTTTCAACCGATTGGCAGATGGTTCTGGATACAACCAGTGCCGTTATTACGCTGGTAATGGTTTTCCTGCTTGTTAGGACCCAGGCAAAAGATACACTGGTTATACAAACAAAGCTTAACGAAATCATAGCCGTTTTGCAGGGCGCCAATAATCAGCTGATTAGCATTGAAAACTTAAGCGAAGCGGCCATACTGGAGCTCAGCAAACGTTATGAAACGATTGCCACAAAACTCCTAAAGGAAGATGCCCCCTCCACGGAATCAATTGTTTCTCATGAAATTGCAGCGGAAAAAGAAAAGCGCAGGACATAATAAAAATCCCGGAAGCGCTTAGGTAATATTTTATCCCGCCAACACGCGAACCGGCTCGTACGCAGCGGCAAGCCCCTGTGAAAGGGCAAGTATAGCAGCTTTGGTTCTGTTTGGGGTGCCAAATTTTCTTAGTATGGTCCTTACATGCACTTTTACAGCCTCATCTGTAATGCTCAGTTGTCGAGCGATAACTTTATTGGGCTCGCCGTTTGCTAGATAGGAGACGATTTTTAGTTCTTGTTTAGACAGATTATAGGTGTTGACATTCCCGATATGACCGGCACGATTGGCGTTCGCAGCAGGCAATGAGAACATACTGGCTGGATATATTTTCTTTCCATCTGCCGCCAGTTTTATAGACCTGACTAAGTCATCGCAAGAAATATCTTTTGAGATAAAGGCGGTTGCGCCGGCATCAAATGCCAGCCTGGCCAGAGCTGTTTCTGTGTGTCCACTAACAATTGCAATATAGTTTTGTGAATAAATATTTTTGAGCCCGGAAATCCTTTTGGGAAGACCATTACCGTCCTCATCGACACAGATGACCAATTTAATAGAGCTAATCTCCATGTCCCTTGGGCGCACGCCAGTGAGATCATCATAATCTCCGGCAATATAAAAATCTTTTTTTGCAAGCAGACCTTTAATACCTTCCTTGAGGAGGCTTTCTTTTCCAACTAAGCAAACCGAAATAGATGTCATGATTGTTTCCCTCTTTTTTTCTAATACAATTAGTTAGTTGTTGACTGACTTTTTAAAGTTTTTGAATTCCACTGTCTGATTGGAGGTTAATTTGAAGTCAATATCTTTTTTCTTTTTTACTGTCTGCAGATCATCGAAATCAAGAGCCGCAAGATCGCCGCCCATGCCGAGCGTCTTGTCAAAGCCAACAATAACCTGGCTTACATCAGCATTGCGGAGGTAGACGTTCTCAATGCTTGCTACTTTCTTGCCATTGTTATCCAACACATCGCCTTTTAAGAGTGCATTAACGCTGATGCTGCCGCGTGGGATGACTTTGGCCTTGGCCCAATCCCTCTGGTCGTATGAGAAATCGGCGGCATGATCGATCATATCCTTTGATAAGGCCATAGCGACTTTGCCATCAGAATCCTGCTTGACAACCTGCGAATAATTAAAAGCCGCAACCTTGCTGCCGATGCCCAGAAAACCATTATCCGATACAACAACCAATATTGCCTTTCCGCTCTTATCAATAATTATGTCTTTCACGGTAGCGATTTTTTTGTTGTCATCGTTATAGACGGATTCACCAATAAGGCCGTTGGCCGTCATGCTGCGGCGGATCAGGACGGGGTCAAGCGTATTACTCGCTTCTTTACCAATATAGACGGCCCTGATATCTTCCGATGTCCTGTGTATTCCATCATCGGATTTATCACCATCGGATTTAACATAGCCCGTCGGGCTGTTGCCTGTGTCGGAATTATAAACAATAGCTTGGCTGCCCATTGAATTCAGGAAGCTTATCGCATGTGCAGAACCCGGCGCCATAAGGGCCAATACAGAAACAGCCGTCATTATTTTAATCTTCATTGTCTTCAATCTCCTTAAATTTGTTTCCAAAAGTGACTATCCCCCAACGCATCTCCATAAAATCAAGTTCCGGTGATTGGGGAAAGAAATTACAAAAGGAACCGGTGTCCGCTTGAAACGTTGGTCCCTGCGACACTTAATATTCATTAACTCAACATATGAGGTCTGCCAATGATAAAGCTCCTTAATCAAAGCGTTTCAAAAATTGCAATAGCCGTTCTTATCAGCGGCATTTTCCTGGTCCATCCAGCCTACTCCAGTGACTCTTCAACGGGGCAAAAGTCTGGCACCTCAATGAAACACCAAAGCGGTATAGATCGTGTCGAGATCCGCATTAAAACGTTGCACGATAAGCTTAAGCTCACTTCCGATCAGGAGCCACAATGGAAAGATGTTGCCCAAGTTATGCGTGAAAACGAGGCCTCCATTCATAAACTCATTCAGGATCGTCATGAAAACGAGGATGCCACCGCCGTCGATGATTTGAAATCTTATGAAGATATTGCCGATGCACACGCCGACGGCATAAAAAAACTTATTCCTGTTTTCGAGACTTTTTATGATAGCCTGTCCGATGACCAGAAAGCCAACGCCGATGACCTGTTTGGCAAGTTTGAAGGGCATTCCCGGCATAAAGGATAACAAAACGGATATCTAAATAAGTCAGAATAAAGGAGCAATACCCATGAAAAAACCATTCGGCATTCGTGCGACACTTGCCAGTATGATATTTACTTTTACCATGACCATTGGTGTGCTTGGTGCGCATACGGGAACAGCGTTAGCGGACAATGACGGACGTGGTCACGAGGGACGTGAACAAGACAGGGATTGGCGCAATCATGAGAGACAAGCCCATAACTGGCACAGACGGCATATCTATCATGGAAACCATGAACAGCAGTATATTCAGGAAGATCCCTATGTTGTCTATGCGCCGCCTACAGTCATAGAGCCTCCGCAGGGGTTGAACGTTATCATTCCGCTCAATTTTCGCTAAAGCTCGCCATATTAATGGCGGACCTAGAGTCATATCGGGAACTTACAAGTACATTTCAGGTTAATTATTTAACTCACCTCTGAAACAAAGGAGCGCACCATGAATACATTTACAGGATTACTCGGCCTCACGGTTATCGGAGGCGGCTTAATGGTCAGCTCCCCGGCAAAGGCCGACACAGCTTACCATGCGGTATATCACCGGGCTATTACTGCTACTGATGCATTTTCTATTCTGGATAAATACCAGAACAATGCCCTGAGCCCGGCGGAATATAATAATGGTCAGAACACGGCCCCTTTTGCCGCTGTCGATGCAAATGGAGACGGGTTTATCAGTAGAACGGAATTTTACAGTTACAACCACACAGCCAATAACGGCAGTGAAATGAATACGATTATGCCAGCAGCCGGCGGTGATGATGGCCGATAGAAACGTTCATCTAAGCTGAGAAAAGCAACTCTGTCGTGACGCCCGCACTGTCCTTTCGCCACATTTCGTACGCTGGAGAAGCATATGGCTTTTTTTGATATACTCTTGGGTCTCAACCGGCCCCCAAAGCAGCCTGATCGGGAAGCAATGGGGCTATTGCTGCTCGCTGAAGTCAGTGAGGATAATGACGAATGTGATATTCAAAAATCCCTTGCTCTCATAAAAAATGGTGCGGACGTCAATTTGGTTGACAAAAATGGAGACACAGCGCTGATTGTGGCAACACGCTATGGCCACAAAGATATCCCGCAGGCGCTGATAAACAGCGGAGCTGATGTTGATGCAACAGACCAATACGGCAACACAGCTCTATATTACGCTGAGCGAAGGGGATACATGGATATTGCCAAGGCCTTGGTGAGCAGTGGGGCCCACAATGGGGCGGTCGGCATTCATTCATAGCAGCAAGTTAAAATATAAGTCAGAAACAGATCATTTTAAAGCCTGGCGCGCAGACTAATGACGCCGAAAATCCTCGGATCAATCGCGCCCAACAAACTCTTTTATCCTGTGAATAAGCGCATAGTTAATTCTTGCTTTGTCATACGTTGCACCGAGTCCCACGGTTACATCTCTCAGTTCCACACTTATGATGGTAGATATCGTATATTCCCGTGACGGGTATAATAAGACGTACAATGTTAAAAGCTGCACGTTCTGCAGAAACCAGAATCAGTTCCCTGCAGCGCCATTTGGGGAATTACACGGGGATGCTCCCGGTACAACACCGCTGCCGCTTGCGGACGCTGTTGAATTTAAAGTTTCAGTTGATGCGCCTGTATTCGTATTTGCGAATGGCGTAGTGCCTGTGTAATTAGCCGGAGGAACTCCATTTAAAGTGGCATTATTTGTAGAACTGCATGGCGGCACACTTGGCACTGCATTGCTTCCGCTTACGGGCGCTGTTGTATCTGCGTTCCTATCTGCATACGGCGCTGATCCTGTATAATTAGCGGGCACCCCTCCTGAATTCGAATTTGTATAAGGCATTGACCCTGTGTAATTAGCCGGAGGAACTC
>PLXM01000031.1 GCA_003153235.1 Rhodospirillales bacterium | reverse complement strand
ATCACGCCACTCGTTGGGCAGATTCTCATGGAAAGCGAGACACATCTTGGCAAAAGCGAAGTTGCCTCACTCTATCTGTTTCATAACCACCCAACGTCCGGGGCGCTTTATGCACCTGTCAGCCAACAATTGCTCCCGCTAGACGAAGCTTGGCGTCATAAGCTCGCAGAACTTCCATGGCCTACGAAAAGCCTGCCCGAGGTCATGGGCGAAGGCACCACGACCCTGCGGGCGCTTATTCGCGAATATCTCTTTGTCTCACTCTTCCGCGCTTGCGCAGAATCTCTTGCGAGTGAAAATGCGAGCCGCCTGGCCGCAATGCAGCGTGCTGATAAAAATATTGATGAATTGTTAGTGGATCTTCATGGGAGCTTCCACCGTTTGCGTCAGAGCAGCATCGATGAAGAGCTTTTTGATGTGATTTCGGGTTTCGAGGCGTTATCAAAAGATACAGAGAGGACAAAATTATGAGTAAGGCCAATATCGCGACAAACGACCAGATGCTGGAAAACGTCACGTTCGATGAGCTTAAAATCGGGCGCAAGGCGAGTCTGACGCGTACTCTGACGCAGTGGGACATTGAGCTTTTTGCTGCTATGTCCGGTGATGTCAATCCAGAACATATGGACCCCGTCTATGCCAAAAGCGATATGTTTCACAGCATTATCGGCCATGGAATGTGGTCGGGAGCATTGATTTCCACGGTACTTGGGACCGTTTTGCCAGGGCCCGGCACGATTTACCTTGAGCAGGACCTGAAATTCAAAAAACCCGTACGCCTCGGAGACAAAATAACGACATCTGTGACAGTGCACAGCCTGCGCGCAGATAAACCAATAGCAACTTTTGACTGTGTTTGTGTGAATGGCAATGGAGAAACTGTTGTCGAAGGGCTGGCCGCCGTGATGGTTCCGACCAAGAAAATCAGCATGCTGCGTCACGACATGCCAGAGGTGGAAATACAGACCCATGATTATTACCGTGAAATCATCGACTCTGCGCAAAAGCTGCAACCAATCCGTACAGCCATCGTGCATCCCGTACATGCCAATGTTATAGAATCCCTGATGGATGCCGTCGCTGAAAAGCTGATTATTCCCGTGCTGATCGGGCCGCGTGCACGGATTGAGGCCGCCGCCAAGGAAGCAAAAGCCGATCTGACAGGATGGGAGATTATCGATACCGAACACAGCCATGCCGCTGCAGCAAAAGCCGCGGAACTGGCTGCAGCTGGCAAGGTTGATGCCATCATGAAGGGATCTCTTCATACAGAGGAACTTCTGGAAGCAATCGTTCCGTCGGAAGTCGGCTTGCGCACTGCGCACCGCATGAGCCACGCTTTCGTCATGGCTATTCCTGCCTATCCGAAACCGCTCATCGTGACGGATGCTGCTATTAACATTGCGCCTGATGCTGCCATGAAGGTGGATATCTGCCAAAACGCAATTGATCTGTGGCACGTTCTGTTCGGCAGGGACAAGCTCCCGAAAGTTGCCATCCTTGCTGCCGTTGAAACCGTTAATCCCAAGATGCAGGCGACCGTAGACGCCGCCACACTCTGTAAGATGGCGGATCGTGGCCAGATTACAGGCGGTATTATCGACGGCCCACTTGCCTTTGATAACGCCATTAATCTTGAGGCTGCAAAAGAAAAAGGTATTGTTTCGCCTGTCGCAGGAGACGCGGACATTCTGGTGGTGCCTGAGATCGAGTCAGGCAACATGCTGGTCAAGCAGCTTTCGTTCCTCGGCAATGCCGATGCTGCAGGGATTGTGCTCGGCGCACGCGTGCCAATTATTCTGACCAGCCGCGCCGATAATCTGCGCGCAAGGTTGATGTCCTGCGCCTTGGCAGTCAAGGTATCAGCGGCACGGCATGAAGGGAAGATAAAATGACAGACACAATCCTTGTTATTAATGCAGGCTCCTCCAGCGTCAAGTTCAGCCTGTTTGACTTACAATCCAGCTTGAAGCTGCTGGTGACCGGCGAGGTTTCCGATATTGGCGCTACGCCATCATTTAAGGGGACAGTGGAATCCAGCGGTGCCACCGATAAAAATACGCTGCTTGCCGCCAGCACGCATGAGGATGCGCTGAAACACATCCTTGACTGGATTAAAGCGCGAAAACACGGCGAGATTGCGATCGCAGCGCACCGTATCGTTCACGGCGGCACTATTTTCAGGGCACCCGTCATTGTGACACCCGCTATTGAGGAACAACTGCGCGCCCTCACGCCCTTGGCACCCCTGCATCAGCCGCACAATCTCGCGCCCATTGATATCCTGAAGAAGCTAAAGCCCGGCATGCCACAGGTTGCTTGTTTCGATACATCCTTTCACGCCGGTCACGATCCTTTGTTCAGTGTCTATGCCCTCCCACAGAACCTGCGCGACAAAGGTATCCGCCGTTACGGGTTTCATGGCCTTTCCTATGAATGGATCGCTCAGGTGTTGAAACGCGACCATGCGGATCTGGCCAAAGGCCGTGTTATTGCAGCCCATCTTGGCAACGGTGCCAGTCTCTGCGCTATCAAGGACGGCGTCAGCATCGATACGACGATGGGCATGACAGCGCTGGAAGGACTGCCAATGGGTACGCGTTGCGGTGCGCTTGATCCGGGAGCTATTATTTATATGATCCGTGATCTGAAGATATCACCCGCAGATGCCGAACATATCCTTTATAACGATTCAGGGCTTAAAGGACTGTCCGGTCTCACGAACGACGTCAAGAGCCTGCAGGAAAGTACGGATCCTAAGGCCGGGTTTGCGCTTGATTACTTCAGCCTGAGGATTGCCCAATTCATGGGCATGATGGCAGTCGCGCTCGGCGGTGTAGATGCTATTGTCTTTACAGGTGGGATTGGTGAAAACGCGGTTAATGTGCGCAAAAATATTCTAAAGCGCCTTTTGTTCTTGAATCCATTTGAAACACTCGTTATCCCTGCGAATGAAGAACGCATCATTGCACAGCACGGTGCTCGTCTTATTATCCAACAATGTGAAATCCCGCATCAACATATTCGACGTTCCCGGTAATCGCGGCGGCACCATCGCCCACTAGGAAGGTGGCCAGATTGCCTACGTCTTCAATACTGATGAGCTTGTGATCGGGTGTACGGGCACGCGTCCGTTCCAGAAGTTCATCGAAGCGGTCAAGCCCGGATGCCGCGCGTGTCTTGAGCGGGCCTGGCGTCAGTGCATTAACACGGATATGTTTGGATCCGAGCTCAGCCGCCATATAACGGACACTGCTCTCAAGTGCAGCCTTTACCGGACCCATCAGATTATAATCCTCAACTGCTTTTTCAGCGCCATAGAATGTAACGGTCAAGAGGCATCCACCATTCGTCATCAAGGGCTCCGCCAGACGGGCCATTCGGATAAAAGAGTGGCAAGATACATCCATGGCCGTGGCAAATCCTGCCTGAGAACAATCAGTGATCCGGCTGTGTAAATCCTCTTTCGGTGCATAAGCGATGGAATGAAGTAGAAAGTCAAGACGACCCCATTCTTCCTTGAGGCGCAGGAAAACGGCCTCAAGCTGGCCCGGTTCACGCACATCGCAAGGAAGGATAATATGGCTGCCAAGCTCATCTGCCAGTGGTCGCACATAAGCTTCTGCCTTTGTATTTGGATAGGTGATCGCAAGAGATGCACCGGCGTCTCTCATCATCTTGGCGCAGCCATAAGCGATACTGTGCTCATTAGCAATTCCGATGATCAACCCTCTTTTACCACCAAGAGACATAATACTATCCTTTATGACGGTTGTACTGTTTAGCACTGTTTGGCTGATGGGGATGTTTATCATGTACGAGAGGACCAGGATCACCAGAAGCGATGGCTCCGCCTTCGTTTTCCCAGCGATTCAGCATCCTTCGCTGGATACGCCTTTTGTTCAAAGACTTTTGTTTCTGGTCATACATAATCAGCTCACATTATAACATTAACAAATAGTTCTCTTATGGAGAGCCATTTATATCACTCAGGCGCTCTTGCAGCTCAAGTATGGACATTCCGGTCAGCTCTTTATCAACCTCCGCACAGATACGGCCTTGAAGATCCTCTGATAGGCCAGAACGTATACTTTCCAATATGTCCGGAGCAGCGACAAGGATAAGTTGGTCAAACGTCTTTTCCTTCCCGGCAATCTCTAGCCACTCTACAAGCCGATGAATAAAAGCACTGTCAAAATACCAGGATTCATCATGCTTAAGATGCGTCCGCATACTCTGTGAGCTTACGGTATGTTCATCGACAGATTGCATTTGATCGCCATCGTCATGCGCATGGGCGATAAGCACGAGTGCAGCATCTGCAGCGCTGCGGTAGATATACGCTTGCTTTTTACTGGCAATAACGAACCAGATATGCGCATCCTTATCTCCTGACGGTGTCTTTAGCCCCGAATCAAGAACATGAAAGCCTTTTTCTGCTAATGTTCCGGTGACCAGCATTGGAAATATTCCTTTTATCTATTGGCACAACCTAGTGTTCTACGCCAACGGATAGAAAACATTCTTGTTCCAGAGTATATTTCTACAGATAATCACATTAGCGCTTATTAATGGATCTTTTTCTCTTCTACTGCAAAACGTGTCGTTTTTTCTTTTATTATCGCTATCAAATATATCCGGCTTAGGCTCTCCTTCGGCTTCTACTGAATATCGTCTAACGCGGATATCAGGCAGGTCTCCCAAAAGTAACAAGGAGGCCGCCGATAATAATTAACACTCCACCTGTCATGATAGGAAGGGTTGGCAACGTTTTAAAAACAATAAAGTTTATTAGCTGCCACATCACGAATAGCATGGCTATATAGAGACCAACCACCTGCCTAAATTCAAGCGGCGCAAGGTTTAAAGAAAATCCATACCCAAATAACAACATGGCACCGACAAACATGAGTCCCGCTCGTATCAGTCCCGCATGGTTATAGATTGCCAGTCGAACAATGGCATCACCGCTAACTTCAAGCGCGGTTGCGATTAAAAGAAAAATTAAAGGATAGAGAGTTTTCATTGTCTTCCCTCAAAATAAACACCTATCATATTAACCATGTCGTCAAATGGCCAGAACATTCCAGCCATTTTCTCTTCCATTAGTCCATAAGTTCAGCGTCATTTCCTGCATGCAAGACAAGTTCGCGAGGTGTAATGACGCCAAGGATGTCCATGGTATGAAGGCTGCCTGGAGTGCGTGTGACAATGGTCGTCTGCGTATCATTGGCGCGCATACCACGCATCAACACGGGCCATCTGGTTTGTTCTGTCGCGATGTTCAATTTTGAATCGATAACTTTTTCCGGGTCTTCATCACGGAGCAAATAGAGAAGTTCTTCCTGCGCAATGCCAATAATGTTCCCGTTACGCGTCGCCAGCGTATAACGTGGATCTTTGCCGGGGGTGTAGTTATCGAGCCATTTCTCAAGGTCGGCAACTTCCACCAACTTGAAATCCGTGCTCATAATACGTTTTGCATCACTGCGCACCGATACTGCTGCTTGTAGCCCCTGCGGCACATGATTACCGCGCCGGGCCAGCTTCAGCGTATAGATGCTTTCCTTGCATAGACGTACACGCACGATGTGTGCTACAGAAACAGTCAGGATGATCGGCAGCATAACGCTGTAATTGCGTGTCTGCTCAAAAGTCATGACGATGGCTGTTAGTACCGCACCCGTACTGCCTCCTACCATGGCCGCCATCGCGGCAATAGTATAGATGGCGGGGCTGATTCCCAATGACGGAAACGCCCAGACGATAAAGTTGCCAAAGCAGGCCCCAAGTGTTGCGCCCAAAAACAAAGAGGGTGAAAATACCCCGCCTGATGCGCCCGAGCCGATAGTGATATCGGTTGCCAATAGTTTGGCGACAAACAGGAGTGCAAGGAACCATGGGTTTAGCAGTGTCCCATTTAATGCGTCCAGCACTGTGGCATAACCAACGCCACCTACATAGTAATGCCCTGTGAAGCGCATGAACATATAAAGCATCAGGCCGATGCCCAACATGCCTGTCGCATGACGGAGATAGTCGTTTTTGATGCGGGCAGCGAAGCCATCTTCAGCAATATAAATGGAGCGAATAAAAATGGCCGCCGCAACACCGACAATAATACCGAGCGGTATGCAGAACAAGAGAGAGCCGAGTCTTTGCAACGGGTCTTCGAATAACGCAAGTTTTGGGACGTTAAAAGAAGGCGCCAGCCCACCATAAAGACGCCCGATATAAGTAGCTGTTACTGTTGCTACAGCAACCAATGATACCGTGCGCGCACTGATCGACACCAGTAGCAGTTCAATAGCAAAACAGAGTCCGCCAATCGGGGCATTAAATGTGGCCGCAACACCCGCTGCCGCTCCTGCTGCAATCAGGATAATGCGTTGCCGCGTCGGCATTTTGACGATTTGTCCCATAAGGGAGCCGAAGGCAGACCCCACCTGAACAATCGGTCCCTCGCGTCCGACAGACCCGCCGGTACCAATGGAAATAGCAGAGACAATAGCTTTGGCAAAAACAATCGAAGGCCGGATGCGGCCTTCTTTGTAGTAAATGGCATTCAGCACTTCAGGCACACCATGGCCGCGTGCCTCGGGCGCGAAGGTGCGGACGATCCATGTCACCAGGAAGCTTGCGACGACCGGTACCAGGATCACAAACGCTCCCCATCGCGACGGTTCTATATAAGCATCGGGGTTCATATGCAGGCTGAAGGTGCCATAAAAGAAGAGACTGTGAAAGAAGGCGATGATGGCTTTGAACACGATCGATCCAAAGCCACCGAAAATCCCGACAATAAATGCCAACAGCAGCATGACGGCAGCGGGTTGGAGATGTTCTTCTTGTTCTTTTATCATGTGATCCCCTACGGTCTGATAAGCCCTATGAGCAGAGCCTTGGAGACCGCATGAACCCTGTTGTTTGTTTCAAGTTTCTTGAAAATATTCCGCAAGTGGGTATTAACAGTGTGTTTACTGATATTTAGGATCTCACCAATTTCTGGGTCTGTTTTCCCACGGGAGGCGAGCGTGAGAATTTCGCGCTCCTTTGTCGTCAGGAATATGGCGTCGATATGCACGGAGCGCGACTGGTGAAACCGTTTATAGGCTGTATATAACTGGGTGCAATATGCTGTGATGAGGTCTTCACTGACGCGGGGAACGGGGGCTTTGCGTGACGTAGCCAAAGCCACTCCGGCGATTTGATTATTGGGTCCACGTAATGGCGTGAAGATGCCATTATAAATTCCTGCACTAGCGACCATTTTTAAAAACTTTTTCTGCTTCGTTGAAAGCAGGAAAGTATCAGCCACTTCTTTCCAGGCGAAGGTTCCCGCTTTATGCATGGCATAACTGATGATGGGGTCAATCTCGTCGAGTTTGTTTCTGGAGTAGTAGCGCACCCATTCAGGCGGGAAATTATTAAAGACGCCAATGTTTGCCTTAAGTTGCAAGTCCTTGTGATCTGTCAGGAGACTGAAGGAGACCAGATCAAAGCCGTGCTGAAGAGCCGTCTCAAGAAATATCCCGAACAAGTCTTCCTCGTTGCGGGCTTTCTCTGACCTTTCTAAATAATCTATGAAGGGTTTGTAGATTTTCATTTGTCGATCCTGATGTAAGAAAGCCTATGTGCTATTGTATCACCCTTTATGCATCCCTTTGAAGGGGTAGATTACGAATGACTGCCAAAAACATCACCTGATTAAGTGATGTTTATCATCTTTTTTTACAACATCGAGAATCCCCTCGCATCGCTCAATCAAGTGATTTTATTAAGAGGTGTTTTTTAATAGTATGAAATTGTTCATCCCTTCTTTTGGTTGGTAGGAGATGGACTATTTTCATGGTACTGCTCTAAGGGCTCGCATCACAACGGCGAGCCCTTTTTTATTCTCCAGATTCTCTACAAAAATTAATACTGCGAATTCACGCGCTCAAGACGCTGCTATGTTATAATGAAGATATAGGGCATGTGGTTAGTTTAACCATCGATTGTCATTCGCTTCTTAAGCGCCATTTACGAGAGCCCTTGTAAATCAACGGACTTTATAACGAAAGGGAGCTTCATCATGGAAACAGAACGCGTAAATATTTTATTGATGGATACACACGCCACCGAGGCATCAAAAGTAAAAACTTTTCTGGAACAGCACTCAGAACTGCCCTTCTGTGTCTCGCACAGCGCCTCCCGATCAAGCGCGCTGCAGTTTCTCAAAGGAAAGAGTATCAAAGTTGACGCTATTATTCTCGATCTGTTTCTTATTGACCCGATAAATCCAAAAGAAACGTATAGACTAATTCGCGACGCAGCTGGCGACACGCCGATAATTGTGATGACAGGCAGAAAGGGACATGCTCTGGCATGTGAAGTCACAGCCGAAGATGCCTCACATCGTCGTTAGAGAAAGATTTGAAGCTGACCCGACAAGGCTGCTGGATGCGATTGAGTTTTCACTCATCCGCGCAAACCTGTTGCGTGAACTCAAAGAAAAGAGCGCAGCCGAAGTTCAGCACCATAAACAGATGCTGCGCTGGATGATGGGTGGTTACTCTGTAGAGGCAGAGGCAGAACCGATCGTTGCAATCCCAAAAGGTAAAAACGCAGCCTGATTTGTGGGTACCGGAAAATGTAGCCATAAGGCTGTTGTTGAAAATGAGTATTGAAGGGACTGCCGATAACATCGCATTGGCTTGCGCTGAACTTACGTAGCCACTCCCGGTTCAACTGCGCCCTGCTCGGCTTCATCGTTCGCAACGGCCTCCGCTTCTTCCCGTGTCTTGCGCAAGGCACGGCGCCCGGCCTTGGCCATTTGTTTCTGGGCCTGTTGCGCCTTCTCTCCTTCGAGGACTTCTCGCTTGATGATGTCTTTCTGCAGGATAGAGATTATTTCTTCTTCAGTCGCCTTAATGTCGGGGGATAAGCGCCGCAGTTCTCTTCTGATCACATCTATTATAGGGTTGGTCATCAACAAGGCGCCGATGGTAAAACGGTTGAGGATCTGCTTCACCGAGAAATACTGCTCAAGCCGAGCTTTTTGCCAGCTCTCTTTCGCGAGCAAACCCAGCATTTCAATATCGGACTGTTCCTTGATGGACAGATTCAGAAGGTTGAATTCAATGACGGTCTCAAAATTTATCGGCTTGCCGAAGCTGACCTTGTACATTTTCCAGTCTACGCCATTGGTGAGGCCAACCCATTCAATGCCCTCGTTCGCGGCATAATCAACAGCTTGCTTTATGTGCTGGCTTTTTAATTCCAGGCCTATGGCCTTCACCTCCATCAGAAACTGCAAGTCACCGTCAATCTTGATAGCCAGGTCGCAATACGTTCCGCGTATGGCGCGCTCCGAAGAAATCTCCGTATATTTATCATATCCAAAAATATGCTCCAGTACGTCCGTCACGATGACGACCGTATCGGACTCATTGACGTCTCTGGTTTTTGCGGACAAAAGGATCGGCTGAAAACGCTTCAGAGAAGTTTTGATTCTTTCGGATGTTTTTGCGGGCATCGTGGCCATTTTCAGAACTCCTATAAATGATTGCGGCTTTAACCTTTACTCTCTATTGACGGTTGCATGTTGGCAGTTGCCTACGGCATTTGTTGGTTATTACCAACATACTGGGGGCATGTCAACTTTAAAGAAAATTGGCCAGAAAATACTCAAAATCAGGCTGCAAAAGGGTATTACGCAGGAGGACCTCGCCGGTCTTGCCGAGATGGACCGCAGCTACTTGTCGGAAATCGAGAACGGGCATAAAAACCTGTCTATTCTGGCGCTGCTTAAAATCGCCAAAGCGTTGAAAACCCCGCCATCCCATCTGATAGACTAATACGAACTAACTGATACGATGAGTCAGGCTTGCGGATCACTTACCGTTGACGTTGTTCGCAGTGATGGCGCTGATGGAAAATCTCTCGCCGCTATCAGCGGACAGTAGCGCTATGATCTATGCATCAATAAGCTTCAGCCCCTATCCCAGGGTCCCCCTCGGTACGTCGAAAATCCATGATTCTCCCTGGGATCGGGACGGGAGGGATTCTGGGCCTCCGCCTTCATCCGGGCCACTTCCTGCTCCATGAACTCAAGATAGCCCTCGCCTTTGGCGAGCTTGCGGGCGGGCAGATAGCACATGACCATAGCGTCAGCGAGGTTGGGGGAGCGAGCGCCGTCAGGCTTTTTATCTACTTTAAGCTTGCCTCTGCTGTCATGATCCATCGTCGCCTGCGATAACTGCAACTCGATCTCATGCAGCATTGGCAGGTCTGAGGACAGGCTGATCAGTTCGGCAGGATCGTATTTTGCGCCCTGCATGACTGCGCGGAAGGTTTTTTCGAAGCGGACATGCAGATTCCACCAGCCCTGCGCTTTCAAATTGCAGAAAAAATCCTCATTTTTGGGACTCTGAGCATCATTCGGAATAAGTCTCTCAGTGGGCCGGTCGGGGGTATCTCCCGCATTCCATGGGAGTATCTTTACATTTTTCGGAACAACACCCTCATCCCGTAGGCGGTTTGTCTCGGCCTTAACGCCAGCACCCACACCAATGCTGTCGTAGTAAAGCTCGGCACAACTATGTTCCAATACCTTTGCAACTGCCCGGCGCGCTGTCGCGCCTGTATCGCCCTTACCCCACTGTTCGGCATATTTAAGGATGACGCCGTGCCGGATCGCGAGAGCGCTCTTATCCCCGCCTTCGTCAGCAACGTCAAGACCGGCTATTCTCTTGCCATCGCCGCCAAAGCCGAGTTTGACATGAGCATCAATGGCCGCCTTGACCCATTCCGGCCTGATAATAATGCGATCCACGGCGGCGGCATAATCCCGATCCACCTCCTGCGCAAACAGATGCAGCAGGCCCTCGGCTTCCGCTTTCGTGCGGCGTAAATCATACCAATCTTGCGTCTTTGCGGGATGCGCCTTCCAGTCGAAGATAAAAATACGGGTTCTGCCTCTAGGCATGATTTTTTCTGGCATCCACTCTTCACCCGCCATGCGGCGGTGATAAAATATATTTGCTGTGCCATGGACCGAGGAGATGTCGATCTGGACATCAGTATTGTCGCCGAGGGCTGCCTCAATCTTGTCAGGCCGTTCATAGTGCGCTGATTCATCCTTAAAATACACCATCGACCGACCACCACGACCAATGTTGTCACCGCTTTCCCCGGTGATGGTGGCTCCTGTGGCGGGATTGATGATCTTCATATAGGTAGCGTGTGTCTTGAGATTGAAACCTCTGGGCAGCATCCACGCGGGAAGGTGGTTTAATAACATGCGGATTTTCTGGAAGATGCTGTCCGGGTCGCCGATCCGGTCTACCAGCAGT
>PLXM01000107.1 GCA_003153235.1 Rhodospirillales bacterium | reverse complement strand
ACAATTCCATCGGGCAGCGCACGCCTTCGGGGATAAAGACGAATGTGCCGTCGGTAAACACCGCCGCATTCAGGCAGGCATGCTTGTTGTCCGTATAGGGCACGACAGAGCCCATATATTTCTTCACCAGCTCGGGATACTTCTGCACCGCTTCGGAGATCGAGCAGAAGATCACGCCCGCCTTGTGCAGCTTTTCGTGAAAAGTGGTGACGACGGAAACGCTATCAAATACTGCATCAACCGCAATACCGGCCAGCATCTCCTGTTCGCGCAGCGGGATGCCGAGCTTTTTGTAAGTCTCGAGCAGTTTCGGATCAAGCTCATCAAGGCTCTTTGGTGTGGAGGCAGATTTAGGCGCGGAATAATAATAAGCATCCTGATAATCGATCGGCGGGAACGACACGTTCGCCCAACGCGGCTCCGGCATGGAAAGCCAATGTCTGTAGGCTTTCAGGCGCAAATCAAGCAGCCATTCCGGCTCATTCTTCTTCGCGGAAATAAAGCGGACGATATCTTCGCTCAGTCCCTTCGGCGCGACGTCGCTCTCGATATCCGTGACGAACCCGGCCTCGTATTTCTGCTCAAGCGCATTGACGGTCTTTAATGTTTCAGGCGAGATTGACATTAATATCCTTGGTGAAATCATGTACCTTGCCGCAGGGCGCCGACAGCATCTCCGTCAGCTTGACCCCTTCAAGGGCGGATTTGATGGCATCGTTCACACGATCCCAGTTGCCTTTGGTGGGACAGGTGCCCCACATCGCGCAGCTTTCATGCTGCCCATCGACGCAGGCGACAATCGAGATCGGCCCGTCAATCGCCGTAATAATTTCACCAATCGAAATCTGCTCCGCCTGCTTGACGAGTTTGTAACCGCCCGCTGCGCCGCGCTCGGATACCACGAGGTTGCCCTTCGACAACAGCTTCAGAACCTTCGCCACTGTCGGTTCAGGGATGCCCGTTTTATCGGACAAGCTATGAGCGCTATGCGCACTCTCTATTCCCTCGCGTACCAGCTGCCCCATCACGGCAATGGCGTAATCTGTCAGTTTTCCAAGCTTGATCATGATCCTATCCTTATAGTACTAAAACAGTACTGTTTATACACTTAACGCAAGCGGATTATAATCGTCCTTTTCGGCAATGGCAGAAAACCAATAAAAGATGTGGTTTTTCATTTTTATTTTATTGTTTTAATCTGAAAAATTAGAATTTTCTTAATAAATACACGACATAATAGGGTTGAATAGGCAGGGAATTCAACGACGTGGTGGACGATATAGTTGAAGATGATAGCGATTCTGTCGCTTTAATGCGTCCGCAAGCTCTTCTGATGGGCTTGCCGGATGAGCTGGTCGAATGGGTCGACCAGAACAAGGAACTCGTCAGGCGCGTCCAGCTGGCGTTATCAGATAGTTATGCCAGCCTCACCGAAGACCAGATCTGGGAAGTTGTCGCTTCCAGCTGTTCGCCCGAATGGCAAAAAGCCCGCGAAGATTTAAGAACTGCCGAAAAATCATGGAATGAATTTAATGATCCGCTGAACGCGCCTCTCGGAGCAATTGGTCAGGCGCTCGACAGCGACGAAACGGAAAGCACCAGAGAGCACTTCGCTTTCTCGCTCTCGCATTTCACGATCATCAACGAAGGATTGAGGCAACGCCCCGATCTCAGCACGCTCCTGAATGTTCTGCTGGTGCAAAAACGCATGCTCGACCAGTCAGCCGTCAAGACACAACGGGTCAAGGCTGCAACAAATGCGCTCTCTGAAATGGTGGATCCGCTGCGTGATGACTTCATGCGCGCCGCACGACCGCCCAGCCGTATCCAGAAACAGTTCAAGACCTCGATGCGCAGACTGCTTGCATCGAAAAAGCCAATACCGTCTATGAACGTGATTGTTCCTTGGTTGCCAGGAATTTGATCTGCGGCCAGTTTTCATTCGCATTATCAAGATGCCAGGCATTCCGTGCCAGAAAGACGGGATGCCCGTCATGATCTTCGGCGATGTTCGGCAGGTTCTGCGCGATAAAGTCATCCAACATGTCGCGCTTGTCACATTCCAGCCAGCGCGCTGTGTGCAGCACCGTCTGTTCGAAGTGGACAGGCAGGTTATATTCCGTGCGGATGCGGTCGGCGAGGATTTCAAACTGCAGCGGCCCGACAACGCCCACTACCCAGCTTGAATCCATCCGCGGCTTGAAAACCCGCGCCGCGCCTTCTTCAGCAAGTTGCAGCAGCGCTTCGCCCAGATGCTTGGCCTTCAGCGGGTCATCGAGCCGCACGCGCTGCAGATGCTCGGGCGCGAAACTGGGGATGCCGACAACGTGCAGGTTCTCACCCTCGGTCAGCGTATCGCCGATACGCAGGTTGCCGTGGTTCGGGATGCCGATAATATCACCCGCATAGGCCTCCTCCGCCACTTCACGCTCTTGCGCGAAGAACAGCAGCGGGTTATGCACGGTGATCTGCTTGCCGGTACGGACATGGTTGAGCTTCATGCCGCGCTTGAAATGGCCGGACGAGAGGCGCGTGAAGGCGATGCGGTCGCGGTGTTTGGGATCCATGTTCGCCTGAATTTTAAAGACGAAGCCGGTGACTTTTGGCTCGGTTGTCTCAATGATACGTTCAGCAGCGGGCTGCGGCTGCGGCGCGGGTGCAAAGCGTTTCAACCCGCCCAGCAACTCGCTAATGCCGAAGTTATTCAGCGCAGAGCCAAAAAAGACAGGCGACAAATGCCCTTCGAGATAGGATTTGCGGTCCATCTGCCGGCAGACGCCGCGCGCCATGGCAACATCCTCGCGCAATTTCTTGGCGGCATAATCAGGCAGCAGTTGGTCGATCTTCGGGTCATCAAGGCCTTTGCATTGTTCCGCATCGCCGAGCTTCGTGCCCTTCGTGCGCTCCATGAGCATTAATTGGTCGTCCAGTATGTCGTAACAGCCGAGAAATTCCTTGCCCATGCCGATCGGCCAGCTGGCGGGCGTGACATCCAGCGCCAGCGTCTGCTCGATCTCGTCGAGCAGGTTGAACGGGTCCTGGCCCTCCCGGTCGAGCTTGTTGATGAACGTGATGATCGGCAGGTCGCGCAGGCGGCACACTTCAAAAAGCTTGCGCGTCTGCGCCTCGATCCCCTTGGCGTGGTCGATGACCATGATGACGCTATCCACGGCGGTCAATGTGCGGTAAGTGTCCTCAGAGAAATCCTCGTGACCGGGGGTATCGAGCAGGTTGAACTTGATGCCGTCGTAATCGAACGTCATGACGCTCGACGCGACCGAGATCCCGCGCTCCTGCTCCACCTTCATCCAGTCGGAGCGCGCGAGGCGCATGTCCTTCCGCGCCTTGACCGCGCCCGCCAGCTGGATCGCGCCGCCGAACAGCAGCAGCTTTTCCGTCAGCGTCGTTTTACCGGCGTCGGGGTGCGAGATAATGGCGAACGTCCGCCTCCGGTGTATTTCATCGTTCATGGTCATAGTCTAAAGTATCTTCCCCTCAAACGGATTCGCGCCAGACGCGTCCTCCACCTCGATGACCCAGACATCCGGATCGCGCGCGATGGCTTTTTGGATATACTGGTCGGCGCGGGGTTCGTCAACGATTTCGCTGTCAAAAGGGTCCATCCAGCCGATATTACCCTCCATATCACGGCTCTGGGTCAGCACTTTGCTGCCTTCACCCCCCTTGAGTCCCTTGATAACGATGCGGACAATCACCGTGCCCGCCGCCGGAGCGCCCTTGTGCGCCACATAGACGGGGATGCCTTTTGCCGTGCATTTGCGGATATGCGCAGAGACCCAAAGCTCTGTAGGGAGCCTATCCATTTATCTGGCCATATACATGGCGGGCATTCACCTAAAGCACGCTCGGAGGCTCGTATGCGGCCATCGTCCGCTCCAACGGGAAGTCGATATAGACCTTGGTGCCCTTGCCCTCATGCGATTCGAGCGTCAGGCGACCGCCATGCAGCTCGGTCATGGCCTTGGCGAGCGGCAGGCCAAGACCCGTGCCCTGCCCTGCGCTGTGAGGCGGATCGTTCACCTGTCCAAACGGCTCGAGCACAATTTTCAGCTTGTCAGCGGGAATGCCGCAGCCCTCATCCTCGACCGCGATGCGCATATGCTTGTCTGGAAGGACGGAGGCGCGCACCTTCACGCTCTTGCCCGCGGGCGAGAACTTCACGCCGTTGGAGACAAGATTGATGAGGATCTGGCGCAGCAGCCGCTGGTCCGCCTTGATGTGCGGCAGCGATTTATCAACCAGGAAATCCAGCTTGACGGATTGTGTCAGGGCGCGGTCGTTCATGATGCGCGCTACAGAATCCAGCACTTCGCCAATCGCCACTTCGCTTTCGATCAACTCGACGCGTCCGGCCTCGATCTTCGACATATCGAGGACGTCGTTGATGATATCCAGCAGGTGGCGCGAGCTGAAGTGAATGTCAGCCATGTATTCTTCGTATTTCGGGTTGTTGAGCGGGCCGAACAGGTGGTTCTTCATCAGCTCGGAGAAGCCGATGATCGCGTTCAGTGGCGTACGCAGTTCGTGCGACATGTTGGCGAGGAACGCCGACTTGGCGCGATTGGCAGTGTCGGCCTCTTCCTTGGCGCGCTTCATGCTGTTCATCATGTGCTTGCGCTCGGTGACATCACGGATGGTCGAGACCATGAAACGGCGCTTCTGGCTCAGTTCCAGCAGCGCTGTCGTAATAATGACATCGGCAACGCTGCCGTCCCTGCGCACCAGCTGCACATCGCGCGAGCCCTGACGGCCATGATCGATAAACGCCGAATGCAGCCGCTTGGAAAGCGCATGGTCCTCTGGCGGCAGGATCAGCAGGAAATCCTCGCCCAGCAGGTCATCACGCTTCCAGCCATATTCCTTGAGGAACATGTCGTTCACCCGCACGATGCGGCCATGATGGTCGGTAACGATAATGCTCATGCCGCTGGCATCGAACAGCGCCGTCATCAGCATCAGCGCATCGTCACGCTCGTGCTGCAGGTGCATGCTGTCGGCAATGTCAGGTCGGATAATGACGTCGATAAAATGCACGCGACCATCGGCATCGAAAATCGGGCTTAATATAAACGTCTGCACCCGCACGCCGCCCGGAAAACGCGGCAGCACGTTGAAGGCCGTCATCTTCCGCGTCTTGATGCAGGCGCGGAACGAATGCTCCATCTGCTCTGCGACTTTGGCTTCAAATAATTCAACAGGGGTTTTTCCCAACATGCGCTCGCGCGGCATATCAAAGAAAGCGGCCGCAGCGGTACTAACCTCGACATAGGCGCAGTTGTTGTCCGGCTCCACAGAAACCACCATCCGCCCGACGGGTGATTTCATGAAGAGTTCTCGGAAATCTCTATCTGAAACAATGGTTTTGTCGATGACGCTCATAAACTGCCTTGCGTGATGCACATCCCTCTCCTCTTATTGGTAACATGTAAATAACCAAAAACTGGTTAACGAAGAGTTGCCAAACCCGCAGTACAAAAGGCTTTTTCCAAGGTTATTTATTTATATGCTGTTATTTGGATAATATGTAATTGACAATTATATAATATGGAATTATATACTATGTGCGCATAAACCGATTCAAATAAGGAGCTCCCGATGGATAAAAATCTGAAAGCCGATATACAGGAGTACTTCCGTAAAGAATATATTGAAGCCGCCTTCGATAAAATGCCGGGGCGTCTCGGCAGGTTCATGCGCTGGGGCAGAGGCAATGATAAGCCGCAGACCCTTCGCAGCAAAATATTAAACATCGGTGGCGGCATCCTTGGCGCTGCTGTTCTTGGTGGCGCTCTAGCTGCAGGACTTTTTGGGGCAATACCACTGTTTCTGGGTGCAGGTATTTTTATGGGCGGCATGATCCTTGTCAATGGACCTATCATTGTCGGTCAGATCAAAGCGGAAGGCATGGCCAAAAAGGCTCTCAATAAAGACATCGATAGCGGCACGCTTGTCGACCGCTATGCGACAGAAGTACTCGGCAAGCAGGCTGAAGCCGTGCAACAGCTGGCCACTGATCTCTCGGAAAAATCCCAAACCCTTTCCGGCAAATCAGCAAAACCGGATTTCACCACCGTAATTGACACAAAAGCTCCTGTGGCAGCAANNAGAAGGGGTTTTTTAATTTTCAAATCAACAGCTGATTAAGCAGCCGCCTTCTTCGCCTTCGCCTTTACGGTGCGGCGTGGTTTCTTTGGCGTGGGCGCTTTTTCACCAACTTTGGTAACCAGCAGCTTGCGCACGCGGCGCAGGCGGGTTGGCAGTTTTGTCGGTGCTGTACCGAGCAGGAAGTTATCGATGCCGCCCTTGTGCTCAACCGTGCGGATACCGTGTGTTGTGCAGGTGACGCTCACGTTTCTCTTCAGACCGGAGCTGAAGAATGACGCTTCCTGCAGGTTCGGCAGCCAGCGGCGCTTGGTTTTGTNNCTTTTCCCGTGATTTCGCAGCGTCTCGACATAATCTTCATCCTTCTTAAAAAAATCCGTAGACGCGCAAGATATGTTAACCATATCCCTCACGTCAAGCCTTTTTGATATATATTTACATAATCAATAAACTAACTGGGGGCTTTGCCCTCTCAAAACGGCATTGTATAAAAAAGAACCACTTCTCCAGCCCAAAGGATACTCCATGCCATTTCTCAACAAGAGAACCTCCAAATCCATCCCCATCACACCCGTCAACAAAGAGACGCTGGAAAAGTGGCTGAAAAAGCAAAACAAGGCGCGGCAGAACTGGATCGCCACAACAGGCTTCTCCGGTGCCCCCGGATCGCTTCTAGCGCTGCCGGACAAGGAT
>PLXM01000128.1 GCA_003153235.1 Rhodospirillales bacterium | reverse complement strand
CGGTTATGCACGATCTCGTGGCGGACATAGACCGGCGCGCCGAACTTCTGCAGGGAGCGTTCGACGATCTCGATAGCGCGGTCCACCCCGGCGCAAAACCCGCGCGGCTGGGCGAGGATAATTTTCAGTCCGGGCTTTATATTTTTGGATTCTGTCATGGAGGAAATATATCTGCTTAAGGCGTCTTGAGTCGAGGGCTTATGCGGGGTATCCTCTTGTCTGGAATCGAGGGCTTTTAAAATGCGTTATTTCGCGCTTCTGGCGGTTATCTTCCTTGCAGGCTGCAGCAACAAGCTGCCGCCCGACTCCCTCTGCCCCAAAACAGGGTTTATCGACAATGCCGACAAAATCGCCTATCTGGGGGCTGATCCGGCGAAAGGCGCCGCCGTCACGGCCACGATCGAAGGGTTTAAAGGCGATTGCGGCTACAAGGACAAGGAAAAGAAAGAGGTCGATCTGAACCTGAGCCTGCCCTTCTTCGCGCAAAAGGGAGCCGTTGACGCCTCTCTGAAAGAAAAAGAATTACCATATTTTATCGCTGTGCTGTCGCCCGATGAAACCATCCTGCAGCGTCAGACGTTCACCACAAAGATAAGTTTCGATAATGATACCAGCGCCGGCACAACCACCGAAGAGCATGTTATCAAAATCCCGCTGAAGAAAGGTGAGGACGGTGCTTACGGGTATAAAGTCATTATCGGCTTTGCACTGACGCACGATCAACTCAAATACAACGAGGAGCACAAATGACGTTCTCTTATTCCGCTTTCTGGAAGTCCGAATTCGACGAGCACGAAGCCGTCGCCAAGGCCACGCGCCATGATCTGGTCGAGCCGTTCGAGGAACTGTTGATGGCGGCCACGGCCTGCATCAAGAACGGCGGCAAGATTTTGTTTTTCGGCAACGGCGGCAGCGCAGCCGATGCGCAACATCTCGCAACTGAACTGACAGCGCGTTACAAAACGGATCGTGCTCCTATAGCGGCGATTGCTCTGACAACGGACACGTCGGCGCTGACCGCTATCGGCAATGACTTCGGCTTTGACCAGCTTTTCGCGCGGCAGGTTTCCGCGCTGGGCAAGAAAGGCGACCTCGCCATCGGCATCAGCACATCCGGCAAGAGCAGGAACGTCATCAACGCCTTCACCGAGGCACGCAAGATGGGAATCGTGACAGTCGGCTTTACAGGCAAGACCGGCGGTGACCTCGCTCCCCTGTGCGATATTCTCGTCAATGTTCCGTCGACCACCACGGCGCGCATACAGGAAATGCACATTACGCTGGGGCAAATGCTTTGCGGCGCTCTCGAGATCAACCTCGGGCTGGTTGATGAAGCCAAAGCGGCTAAAACCGCCTGATGGACAGCCTCGAGGCCCTCAACCGCAAAATATTCCTGCTCATCAACGCCGATGACAATACAGCGGCGTGGCTGCTGTGCCTCGGAAAGTTTCTGGCGAAAGATACGCTTTATTTACTGGTGTTGCTGCTTGCTTGCTTGTGGCTTTGGGGCGGCGATGCACGCCGGCGTCTTACCCTTAAGGCAATTGTCACGGCAGCTGCGGCGCTTGTTCTCGGCACACTCGCGGGCATGATATGGGTGCACCAGCGTCCGTTTGCGCTGGGGATCGGTCACACCTATATCCCTCATATCCCTAATGCTTCTTTCCCGAGCCATCACACCGCTATTTTTGCCGCCGTCGGGTTTACTTTGCTGGCGGCGGAAACACGCACTTACGGCTGGGCGGTTCTCGGTGTCGGGATCGCCATGGCGTGGGCGCGAATTTTTATGGGCGTGCATTTTCCGCTCGATATGGTGGGCGCGGTCGTTATGGCCGCCGCCGCGTATTTTGGCGTGTCGAAAGTATGGAACAAATACGCCGCCTGTGTGGAAAGCTGCCTGGTGCATGTTTATAGGAAAATTTTTGCCCCGCTGATTTCCCGCGGCTGGGTACGGCCCTGAAGGAGCAAACCCCCATGACAAAAAGCAGCATTGAAAGCATGAGTTTTGAAGAAGCGTTGGCCGAGCTGGAGAAAATCGTCCGCCAGCTTGAATCCGGCGGCGCGGACCTCAAATCCTCGATCGATTCTTACGAGCGCGGCATGGCGCTGAAAAAGCTGTGCGAAGGCAAGCTCAAGGAAGCGCAGTCAAAAATAGAAAAAATCACCCTCTCCGCCGACGGCAAGGTCTTAACCGAAAACTTCAAGCTCTCCGAAGCCTGACGCCTGAAGCGCGGCGCGCTTTATCCCAGCACGCTCTTGAACTGATTGACGCGTCTGGCGGATTCAGCAGTTGTCGGCGGCTCCGTTGCCGCGGGTTTTGCAAGAGCTTCAAACTTCTTCTGCAGGGTGTCGACAACGCCGCCGTCAAGGTCGTCAAAACTGACGATCACCATGGAAGGCGAACTCATTTCGTTTTCCCGTATCAGGAGGTTCTTCTGCTGCCGCGAGGCGAAGTTGAACAATGTGGTCAGGGTTGAGCCGTCGGGCATTTTCTGAACCTCAAACATCGTGCTGTTATCGAGGAGCTGGAACCGGTCATCCTGTAGTTGTGATGCAGCGAAGGGTTTCGCCATAGCAACTGTTTTGTCGGCGGGTTTCTGGCCCACTCTTCGTATGGCGGCTTCGATGGACTGGATGATTTCCGGGCTGGCGTTTTTATACTCCAGCTGTGTGGCGACTTTTTCGCCATACTCCTCAAGGGAGACGTAGGGCAGGAACAAATCAACAATTTCCTGGTTCCCATTCTCGGCTGCCTTGCGAAATGCTTCCGCGCCTTCAAAATCAGGGTCGGCGCCATGTGCCAGCAGCAGGGCAGCTTTATCCACATCGCCCTTTTCTGCGACAGTAATAAGCGCTCTGGCCATTGCAACATCGGCGTCGTCATGTTCAGAAGAAAAGGTCAGAATGAAGTCAAGAGCAGGTGTTGATAACAGCCCCGCATTCTGGATGCAGGTTGTGAAGGAGGAATAAGCGTTTTTATTTTTCAGGCAGGCTTCGATCAGTTCAACTGGAGAATTTTCATTCAGAAAATCCTGCATATTTAAAATGCCATAAGTCCCGTTTCCTTTGTACAAAACAGGTAGAAGGGCTGCTGCGTCGGGAGAGCCATAGGCGTCTTTAATCAGTTGCCGCGCCAGCCTTTCGTTTTCCTCCCTTTGCTTTTCGCCGGAGAATTTACTGACAAACTGAAACCCGTAACCCGCCTGTAGGAGAGTTTCTAAAATGCCGCTTTGGCCGTGCTGCAGTGCTGTAGCGCAGGCATTGGAGTATCCGGCTTCATAAGAAAGGTCGAGACCGCTAACAGTTTCCGTTACTTTTGCCGCGTCATTCTGCTGTACAGCCTGCCACAAAGCCGCGAGTTTTTTCTTTTTCTCCGACATGATAAGTTTCCTTTATCTTATGATATTCCTGAGCTGTGCCGTACGCTTGGCCGGTTCGGCAGCGGCGGCTGGCTTGCCGAGAGCATCAAACTTCTTTTGCAGGGCGTCGACGACACCGTCGTCAAGGTCGTCAAAACTGACAAGGGTGGGCTGCGGACCGTTGCCGTCTTTGTTCATCACGATTGTTTTCTGCTGCCGCGAGGTAAAGTTAAACACCGTCATCAGAGTCGAGCCATTCGGCAGAGTCTGCGTTTCAATCAGGTTATTGCCCTTGCGCTCGAAGCCGTCATCCTGTTCAGCCTCCTGCACTGGCTGAACCGGCTCTTCTGCTGGTGCAGCTTCAGCAACGGGCTTGCGGCCTGTCGCTTTCGTGGCATCTTCGATGGACTGGACAACAGCAGGATCGGCATCTTTATACTGCAATTGAGTAACAATTTTTTCGCCGTAGGTTTTGAGAGAAACAGAAGGGAGGAGGAGATCGACCATTTCCTGATGTCCGTTCATTGCCGCGATGCGCAGGGATTCTGCGCCGTCGAAATCGGCATTGGCGCCGCTGGCCAGCAACAGCGCAGCTTTGTCGACGTCGCCATTTGTGGCAACGGTGATCAGAGCTCTCGTCAGTGTTGCTTCAGAATCGTAAACTGAAGAGAACGTCAGGATAAAATCAAGCTTGGGGGTTGAAAACAGCCCCACCTTATCGACGCTTTCGGAGAAAGCCGAGTAGGCCTTGCTTTTCAGGCAGGCATCGAGAAGGGAAATAGAGGAGTCTTCATTTAGGAACTTTCCAACAGGTACGGTTGAATAGTCACCCAGATTGCCGCGGGCCCTGTTCTTGTACAAGACAAGAAAAACAGGCTCCGGGTTTGGGGAGGAGAAAGCTTCCGTGATGAGAGCCGATGCCAGCTGGTGGTTCTCTGCTGGTTCCTTTTCGTTGTAAGAGTCAAACACCTTGCTGCTGAAATTGTACCCGCCGCCGGCGTCCATCAGCGCATCCAGCGCCTTGCCCGCGCCCAGCCGGACGGCCTTGAGGCAGGCTTGGTAATATTCATCGCTTCTGGCAAGGGAGAGGCCAGCCGCAGCTTCTTTTACTTTAGCTGCGTCATCCTGCCGTATGGCCTCGTTCAGCGCTTCCCATTTTTTCTTTTTAGACATGGCGTATCTCCTTTATCCCATTACACTTTTGTATTGCGCGGCGCGCTTGGCGGTTTTTCCGAGAGCATCAAATTTCTCCTGCATAGAGTCGGTAAAGGCTTTGTCGAGATCGTCAAAACTGACGACAGCGGGCTGCGGGTTGTTACCGGAAGGGTTCATCACGATGACGGTCTGCTGCCGCGCGGCGAAGTTGAACAGCGTCATCAGCGTTGATCCGTTCGGCAGGATTTTTGTTTCGGTCAGTGTGTCATCATCAAGCCGTTTGAAGCGGTCATCCTGTGCAGGGGTTTCTTCTGCCGCTGCGGGTTCAACAGCAACAGTTTCCGGCGCGGGCGTTTTAACAGCAGGCTGTAGTGCCGCTTTCGTGGCGTCTTCGACGGACTGGATGATGGACTGGTCAACATTTTTATACTGCAGCTGGGTTACAATTTTTTCGCCATATATTTTAAGGGAGACATACGGCAGAAGCAGGTCCACCAAGTCCTGATTACCGCTCTTGGCCGCGACGCACAGCGCCTCCGCGTTGTCGGTGTCGGCGCTCGCGCCGTGCGCCAGCAGCAGCACGGCCTTGTCGATGTCGCCCTTGGCGGAAACTGTGATCAGGGCTTTGTCTATAACCGGCTGCGATTTATAGGTGCCGGGATCAAGCGACAGAATAAAATCAAGTTTGGGTGTTGAAAATAGCCCCGTTTTTTCGACGCAGTCACCAAAGGGCGGGTCGGTATAAGCGCTTTTGTCTTTCAGACAGACCTCGAGAAGTTCAATGGGTGAATCTTCATTGAGAAAGTCACCGGCGTGAATAATGGGATTCCAGTCTCCTTTAATGACTGTATATAAAGCAGGCAGGGTGGTCTCGGGATTAGGCGAGGCATAGGCCTCCTTGATCAGTTCGCGTGCCAGCTTTTCGTTTTCGATGCGTTCTTCGTATCTGTCGTGATCACGCCAGACAAGGCTCACGACCTTGCTGAACTGAAACCCGTCTCCCGCTTTCAGCAGTGCGCCCAGTACATCGCCGGAGCCTTGCTGGATGGCCATCTTGCAAAAGTCGTAATAGGATTTTTCTCCACTGAGTTCGACGGCGGCCGCGGCCTCTATCACTTTTGCCACATCGTTTTGCTGCACGGCATCCCGCAGCGCTTTCCATTTTTTGTTCATGACGGATCTCCGAGAATCGTTAAAAACTGTTTTTTAAAATAAGCTCGAAGAGATTATGGTATTTTATTGTTTATGTCAATAAATATTTTACATAGCCATACACAGGCTAGCCCGCTGAAAAACGTGACTTTTTCAGGCGATTTGAGTTATAAAGAACGACGGCTGAACCTTTAACCTTAAAGAGTCATTCACATGGCCCCATCCCCACGCGAGGCATCGCCCAAGCTCCAGAAGGCTATGGAAGAGTGCCGCGAAAACGTCAACCGCACGATGGCAAATCTTCTGCCTGGCACAGAGCTGGCGGAAGCGCCCTTATTTGATGGCATGCGTTACGCTGTCCTGAGCGGCGGCAAGCGTCTGCGTCCGTTCATGGTGATGGAAGGGGCGAGGGTTTTCGGCGTCGATGCGGCGCGTGCGCGGCGTGTGGCTGCCGCTGTGGAATTTGTTCACAGTTATTCTCTTGTGCACGACGACCTTCCGGCGATGGACAATTCAGACACGCGCCGCGGCAAACCATCGCTGCACAAAGCTTATGATGAAGCGACGGCTATTCTTGCCGGCGACGGTCTGCAGGCGCTGGCATTTGATGTTCTTGCCGACACGGATACGCATGAAGACCCGCGCGTCCGCATTGAACTCGTCTCGAACCTTGCCAGCGCGATTGGCCCGCACGGTATGGTCGGCGGACAGATGCTCGACATGATCGGCGAGAAACAGGAATTCGACGTCGGCACCATCAGCCGGCTGCAGCGCCTCAAGACCGGCAAGCTGATCGCTTTCTGCTGCGAATCCGGCGCGATTCTTGGTAAGGCCAATCCGGCGCACCGCCAGTCGCTGCGCAATTACGCGCACGATCTCGGCCTCGCGTTTCAGGTGACGGATGATTTACTGGATGCCGAAGGCAATGTCACAGTCATGGGCAAGCCGGCCAATCAGGACGGCAAGAAGACCACCTTCGTGACGGCTATGGGCCGCGAACAGGCGCGCAAGCGCGCGGAAATGCTGGTTGAGCAGGCTGTCATGCACCTGCGCGCGTTCGATGAAGGCCGTGTCGATCTGCTGAAAGATCTCGCCTACTACGTCCTGCAGCGCCGCCTTTAATTTTTTAAAGCTTATTTTTTAAATGACGCGCCGGTTTTGCCGATGCGGGAGCTTTTGCTGCTTCTGCTTCCGGCTTGAACGTTTTGATGATGTCTTCCGGCAGCGCTTTCCATGCGCCTTCGGGGATGGACTTCAGCTCTTCTCTCGACAGTGAGGCGATCAGGTCTGCCGGCTCCATGTATTCGACGGGGCGGCCCGTGTCTTCAAAGTGCTTGATCTCGCGCGCCACGCCGCTGTTCTTCTCCCAGCCGGGTACTTTCAGCACAACGATGGAAGAGCAGCTGGCCATGTAGGCTTCGTCCACTTTTTTCTCGTACTTCTTTTCATCAGCGGCAGCGGCCATTTTTACAATAGGCGTTGCCATGGCGACAGGTGCATACACAACATCGTTGCGCGTCTTGACGATATGCGCTGCGGTCAGGTTGGCCAGAAAGGAGCGGCCTTTGGAAAGATCCGAATTTGAACCTGCGGAGGGCGTGGCGATATAAACAATCTCCGGCTTGGGAGCCGGGCCGGTTGCCTTGGGCTTGTACTTTTTGACAATGCTTTCAGGCAGCGCTTTCCAGGCGTTATCGGGAATGGCGCGCAGCTCGTCTTTCGACAGGCTGGCAAAAACTGTAGACGGCTCGAGGTATTCGACTTTCGCGCCGGCATCCGTAAAGTGTTTTATTTCCGTGGCGACGCCGTTGCTCTTGTCCCACCCGGGAATTTTGAACACGATGAGGTTATTGCAGACAGACATGAAAGACTGGTCGAAGGCGACCCAGTAGTCGGAACCGAGGGTGTTCGACTTTCCTGCCATGATACGGTCGATCGGGTCGGACATCGTGATCGGCCCGTAGACAATTTTTTTGTCGCGCTTGATAACATAGGCGCAGCCCAGGTTGGCCAGATGCCAGCGTCCGTCGCGCACGGCGGGATCAGGGTTAGAATAGGGGGTTGCGATGTAAGTAATATCAGCCATGAGATTTTCCTTATACATTTTTAAAAGCGCCCCAACATACGACATATGAATATGACATTTCAATAGGAAAAATACTATCAACTATTAAGTGTTTTGTTTATTCCATATTGACTTTTTGGAAAATAAAGCCTAATTAACTCGTTCAAAAGTAACCCTTTCAGACTTTTTCAGGAGCCATGCCGCATGGGCCAGCCCAGCAATCCATCCCCCCCCGCCATGCCCCTGCTGGACAACGTTGAATATCCCGCTGACCTGCGCCGTCTCGATAAAAAAGACCTGCTCACACTGGCAGATGAACTGCGCGCGGAAATGGTCGCGGCCGTATCCGTTACCGGCGGACACTTGGGTGCGGGGCTCGGTGTTGTCGAGCTTACAACTGCGATCCATTACGTTTTCAACACGCCGGAAGACAGGCTGATCTGGGATGTCGGCCATCAGGCGTATCCGCATAAAATTCTCACCGGACGCCGCGACCGCATTCGTACACTACGTCAGGGCGGCGGCCTTAGTGGTTTCACCAAACGCTCGGAGAGCGAATACGATCCTTTCGGCGCGGCGCACAGCTCCACGTCGATTTCAGCTGGACTTGGCATGGCGGTCGCTCGCGACCTGAATCAAAAAAATGCGCGAGACCTTGACGGGCACAAGAACAAAGTCATCTGCGTGATCGGCGATGGCGCGATGAGCGCGGGGATGGCNNTACCTGTCGCGGCTGATTTCCGGCAAAGCCTATATCGGCATGCGCGAGATCGGCAAAAAAGTAACAAAGAAACTACCGCCGCCTATTAAGGAAGCAGCACGGCGTGCGGAAGAATATGCCCGTGGTTTCTGGACCGGCGGCACGCTGTTCGAGGAACTGGGTTTTTACTACGTCGGCCCGATTGACGGCCACAACTTCGATCATCTGCTGCCCGTACTCGAAAATGTACGCGACAGCATCCATCAGGGGCCGATCCTTGTTCACGTTGTGACAAAGAAGGGCGCTGGATATGAGCCGGCGGAAACGGCTGCCGATAAAATGCACGGTGTTGCCAGGTTTGATGTTCTGACAGGCACACAGGCGAAGTCGAAATCACCGCTGCCGTCCTACACAAAAGTTTTTGCCGAGAGCCTGGTCGCGGAAGCGCGGCGTGATGATAAAATAGTCGCTATAACGGCGGCGATGCCGTCCGGCACCGGGCTTGATTTGTTTGAAAAAGAGTTTCCGGACCGGATGTTCGACGTCGGTATCGCCGAGCAGCATGCCGTGACGTTTGCGGCGGGGCTGGCGACGCAGGGCTATAAGCCCGTCTGCGCGATCTATTCCACTTTTCTGCAGCGGGCTTACGATCAGGTGGTGCATGATGTGG
>PLXM01000132.1 GCA_003153235.1 Rhodospirillales bacterium | reverse complement strand
GCTATAAAGTGTCCAAGAACCGCCTTGTTTTACGGGCGCTCAAGGGCACACGCTTTGAAGGCATTGGCCCAATGCTGAAAGGACCCGTCGGCCTCGCTACGTCGAAAGACCCGGTCGCCGCGTCACGTATCGCGCACAATTTCTCGAAGGACAATGAAAAGCTCGTCATCGTTGGCGGCGCCCTCGGAGATAAACTGCTCGATGCAGCCAGCATTGAAATGCTGTCGAAACTGCCGTCGCTGAACGAATTACGTTCGAAACTTTTGGGCATGCTGCAAACGCCTGCCCAGCGTCTCGCCGTATTGTCAGCCGCGCCGGCTTCGTCACTGGCTCGTGTCATCTCGGCTTATTCTAAAAAGTAATATAACGACTTAAACAAGGAGAACTAAACATGTCTAAACTCGCAAAAATCGTGGACGAACTGTCCACATTGACTGTCCTCGAAGCCGCTGAACTGTCCAAGCTGCTTGAAGAAAAGTGGGGCGTTTCTGCCGCTGCACCGGCTGCTGCAGCCGCTGCTGTTGCAGGTCCTGCTGCTGAAGCAAAGACTGATTTCGATGTTGTTCTGGCTGCTGCCGGCGACAAGAAAATCGAAGTCATTAAGGAAGTTCGTGCCATCACCGGTCTTGGTCTGAAAGAAGCCAAGGACCTCGTTGAAGGCGCTCCGAAGTCTCTGAAGGCTGGCGTTCCAAAGGCTGAAGCTGAAGAAATCAAGAAGAAGCTTGAAGCAGTCGGCGCGAAAGTCGAACTGAAGTAATTACTAAAGCAGCAAAAAGGCTGGCGGTGGGAAATTTTTCCCATCGCCCCTTTCTGTTGTTAGGGATAAGGGAACTGCGAAACTACGGAATTGGAACTAACATAAAGATTTTTTAAAAAGCCACGGTATTCGGTTGAATTGGTATCGGGTTTTTATTGCAGCGGGATGGAAACATCTCAAAGGCTAAACGGTTACAGGGAATTCATAGATCATGAGCACCAAAAAAGCGCTGAGAACACTCAACGACAGCAAAAGTTTTACGGGACGCAAACGCATCCGCAGAAGCTTCGGAAAAATTCCCGAGGTGTGCGAGATGCCGAACCTGATTGAGGTTCAGCGTAATTCATACGAAAAATTTCTGCAGCGTGAAACGCCACACACCGCACGTGTCAATGAAGGCCTGCAGGAAGTGTTTTCCTCCGTATTCCCGATCAAGGATTTCTCCGGCCGCGCCGAAATCGACTTCGTGCGCTATGAGCTGGAAGAGCCGAAATATGACGTTGAAGAGTGCCAGCAGCGCGGCATGACCTACGCGGCGCCTCTGCGTGTCACCCTGCGCCTGTCCACTTTCGACATCGACGAAACAACCGGTCTGCGCTCCATCCGCGACATCAAGGAGCAGGATGTGTACATGGTCGACATGCCGCTGATGACCAGCAACGGCACGTTCGTCGTGAACGGCACAGAGCGTGTTATCGTATCGCAAATGCACCGCAGCCCCGGCGTGTTCTTTGACCACGACGGCGGTAAGACGCACTCCTCCGGCAAATATCTGTTTGCCGCGCGTGTGATTCCTTACCGTGGCTCATGGCTTGATTTCGAATTTGACGCCAAGGACCTCGTTTACGTCCGTATCGACCGCCGCCGCAAGCTGCCCGTTACCACACTGCTGCTGGCTCTCGACAGCGAAGAGTCCGCAAAGTACCGCGAGCGCCAGATGAAGGCGAACAAGCCTGTCGATCCCGCAAAGATTCAGGGCATTTCTGGCGAGGAAATACTTAATTCCTTCTACCAGACTGTCACTTACGAAAAGACCAAAGACGGCTGGAAAACGAACTACATTCCTGAGCGTTTCCGCGGCATTAAAATCCGCTACGACCTCGTCGATGCCAAGACTGGCAAGGTAAAAGTTCCTGCCGGTACCAAAATCACGGCGCGTCAGGCGAAGAAGCTTGAAGAAGATGGCCTGAAAGAACATCTTATCACCAGAGAAGAGCTGGTCGGGACATATCTTGCCCGCAGTGTTGCTGATGAAAAGACTGGCGAAGTTGTTTTTGAAGCCGGTGATGAAATTGACAACAAAGGTCTGGAGAAAGTCGAGAAGCTCGGCCTCAAAACGCTCGGCGTCCTTGCAATCGATCACATCAACATTGGCCCCTATATCCGCAATACCCTTGCGGCCGATAAGTGCCGCAACCGCGAAGACGCTTTGATTGATATCTACCGCGTCATGCGCCCCGGTGAGCCGCCAACGCTGGAATCGGGCGATGCCCTGTTTCGCGGGCTGTTCTTCCAACAGGACCGCTATGACCTGTCTCCGGTCGGCCGCGTGAAGATGAACTCGCGCCTTGATTTCAAAACAGACGATCAAGTGCGTATTCTCCGCAAGGAAGATATCTTCTCCATCCTGAAAATCCTCGTCGACCTGAAAGATGGCCGTGGCGAAGTGGACGATATCGACCACCTTGGCAACCGTCGTGTCCGTTCTGTCGGTGAATTGATGGAGAACCAGTGCCGCGTCGGTCTGATGCGCATGGAACGCGCTATCAAGGAACGTATGGGCTCGGTTGATATCGACACCGCCATGCCGCATGACCTTATTAATGCGAAACCTGCTGCGGCTGCCGTGCGCGAATTCTTCGGTTCGTCACAGCTTTCCCAGTTTATGGACCAGACCAACCCGCTGTCAGAAATCACCCACAAGCGCCGTATGTCGGCCCTTGGACCAGGTGGTCTGACACGTGANNCCTGAAGGTCCGAACATCGGTCTGATCAACTCGCTCTCCACATATGCGCGCATTAACCAGTACGGCTTCATTGAAAGTCCGTACCGCAAGGTCGTTAACGGCCGTGTGACGGATGATGTCGTTTATATGTCAGCGATGGAAGAAGGTAAATACACCATCGCGCAGGCGAACGCTGAACTCGATGCGAAGGGCACTTTCACGAGCGACCTCGTTTCCTGCCGTAAGAACAGTGATTACATCCTGACGCAACCCTCCAACATCGAGCTGATCGACGTTTCACCAAAACAGATCGTTTCCGTTGCCGCCGCGCTCATCCCGTTCCTCG
>PLXM01000039.1 GCA_003153235.1 Rhodospirillales bacterium | reverse complement strand
ACTTTCGTCTCGGCAACTTCATACGTATAAACCCCGCAGACGCCAACGCCGCGACGGTGAACCTGAAACATGATTTCCGTCGCCTCTTGTCTATTCTTGCTGAAAAACCTTTCCAAGATATGAACAACGAACTCCATCGGCGTAAAATCGTCATTTAACAAAAGAACGCGGTACATGGCTGGTTTCTTAGTTTTTGCGCGGGTACGCGTCAGAACGCCCACCTCCGCTCCACCTGGCGGCTGCTTGTCGCCTTCATCTGCAGACGACGTAAATCTATTTAAATCAAGTAGTTGCATATTTCAAACTCTTCTGGCAGAGCAATAATTAAAAGCCGTTGGCGCGGGAGGTCAAATTGTTTAAAAACAAAATGGACACTGTTATCGCCAAGGGACTTGGGTGTTATCCCCAAGTCCTTCGGATTCCTTACGTTTTCAGGAAATTCCCGAAAAACCTGTCTGGACAAAAAAGAGCGGAAAGCATACCCTTAACCTTCTAACGGCGACAGAACAAATATCAAAAGGGTGTCCATTGCCAAAGGACAGATCTATCTTATTGATTTTTAGGCGTTTTTTAATGGTTACTCTGGCCATTGCCCTGCTCGTCCCAGCCCTCGGCGCTACCCCCGCAGAAGCTTCACGTCACCACAAAAAACATATAGTCCATCATGTCGCCGATCGATTTGCCGAAATCGTGATTGAATCCTCTACGGGTTATGTCCTCAGCGAAAAAAATCCGGACAAGCGGCTTTACCCCGCCTCACTGAGCAAAATGATGACGCTTTACCTGACTTTTGATGCGCTAGAAGACGGCACGCTGAGTAAAAATGCGCATGTGCCTGTGTCAAGAAGAGCGTCATCGCAGGAACCGTCTTCTCTCGGTCTGTCGGCGGGAGACAGTGTGCGTGTTGAAGACTGCATCCTCGGGATCGCCACAAAATCCGCCAATGACTGCGCCGTCGTTCTCGCCGAAGCCGTCGGCGGCTCTGAAGAGCATTTCGCCACCCTGATGACGGCAAAGGCCCATCAGCTCGGCATGAAGAACACGCACTTCGTCAACGCCTCCGGACTTTTCAAGCCGCAGCAATACAGCAGCGCGCGTGACATGTCCACTCTCGCGCGGGCGCTGATCCGCAACCACTCCCGCTACTACCATTACTTCAGTACGGAATCTTTCACCTACAATGGCGCGACCTTTCCGAACCATAACAAGCTGATGGCCATCTACCGCGGCATGGACGGACTCAAGACAGGCTACGTTTATGCTTCCGGCTATAACCTCGCCGCCTCAGCCGTGCGCAACGGCACACGCCTGATCGGCGTGATCTTCGGCGGCCAGACGGCCAAGAGCCGCAACAACGCCATGGCGCAGCTCCTTAACCAGGGCTTTGCCCGCATCAGCAATACCCGGCTCTCTTCCCTTGCCAACAACTCTACTGCTAACAACACGCCGCGCCAGCAGCCAAAGCCGCTGCTGCCCGCCCACAGGCCTTTTGTTGTGCCTGACACAACGCCAGAAGTCTCTGCGGATAGTTCCCCTGCACCTCAGTTCAACGCCATGGGCCTTGCCGTGGATCAGGGCGATACCGATATAAACGGCGAAGACGGCGCCAAAGGCAACAAAACGGTGGAAAACAATCCCGCACCTGAACCGCAGCAGCCCGCCGCACCGGCACCTGTTGCGCATCAGGCCTCTATCGCCAACGGCAGCTGGGCCGTCCAGATCGGTTCTTTCGCCAATCGCAACGATGGTGAACAGGCGCTGCAGGTGGCGAAGGCCACACTGCAAGGCGTCGTCAACGGCAACGATTCAATTGCGCCCCTCATGACGGCCCGCGGGCTGGTTTACCGTGCACGGCTTTCCGACCTTGACCGCGGCGGTGCCGTACAGGCCTGCCGCATCCTGAAGGGCAACTGCATCATCCTGTCGGAGGAATAAATGCAGCGGATCTTTCCCAATGCGCTTCTGATACTGATGACGCTCGTCACCATCAATTCCGCTTCAGCAGATGACAAGGAAATGATCTTCCGCGCAGATTCCGGCCTGACGAAAGCAGAATATCTCCTCGCTGTCGGGCAATATAGCGCGGCGATTGACACAGCAAATCAGGTTCTGTCGCGCCATCCTGCAGATGCCGACGCCTATACTTACCGCGGTTACGCTCTCTACCGCCTCGGCCAGAACGCCGAGGCCGCCAAGAATTTCAAAATGGCCCTGCAGCTTAACCCAATGCACCTCGGTGCCAATAAATATCTTGCGGATACCTATCTGCAGTCAGGGGATGTGTCACGCGCCCTTGAACAGATGCAGGTGATCCGCATGGCCTGCGGCCGCGCGGATTGCGAAGAACTGAACTCCCTTGAGCGCGAAATCGACCAATATAAGAGCAGCGGCAAGCCGAAAGAAGACAAAAAAGACGATAAAGAGTAAGAGATAATATTAAAGAATAAAGAGTAATATTAACTGGTATCCCCCTCAGGAAAAATTTTAAGGTGTTCATGCGTCAATATATTGCCATTATTTCAATACTACTTGCCGCCGCAGCCTTACTGCCCGCACTGGCATACGCAACGCCGACGCAGGACGAAGCCCAGCGGCTTTATCAGGCTTATGGCGATGCCGTCTATCAGGTGCAGGTCATCGACCTGACCTCCAAGAAAAAAACCAGCATCGGTTCCGGATTCCAGTTTACCAAGGACGGGCTAATCGCCACCAACTATCACGTTGTCGCCGAGGCCCTGCAGCGTCCGGATCACAACCGCATGGAGTTCCTTAATGATAAAGGTGAAACCGGACCTTTAAAAATAGAGATCGTCGATGTTGTTCACGACGTCGCCATCGTGAAAATGGATCACCCAGGAAAAATGTGGCTCTCTCTCGGCACCTCCAAACTGTCAAAAGGCACGCAGCTGTTTTCTATCGGCAATCCGCATGACATCAGCTTCACCATCATCGAAGGCACTTTCAACGGTTTCTCCAAGGACAGCTTTGTTGACAACATTCACTTTTCCGGAGCGCTCAACCCAGGCATGAGCGGAGGCCCCGCTATAGGGCATGATGGCGCCGTCGCCGGCATCAACGTCGCCACCGCCGGTAATGATATCGGCTTCCTCGTTCCGGTAGAGCCGCTGAAAGATCTTTATGCGCGTTACCTCAAACTGCCAGCGGGATACAACTTCGTTGACCACGCCAACGCCCATATACAGGATCAGCTGCTCGCCAGTCAGGATCACAACATCAACGAACTTCTGTCGAACAAGAAATGGGAGAGCTTTCCCTTTGGCCCCGTCATGGTGCCCGGGCATATCCATGACGCGTTGAAATGCTGGGGCGGCGCCAGCCACAAGGAAGAAGATCCCTTCGAGAGCTACTTCTCCATATGTTCCAGCCAGGACCGCCTATTCCTCGACAACGACTTCGATACCGGCGCCGTTCTTTTCCGCTACAACTACATCGTCGGCAAGGACAAGCTCAACCTTGTGCGGTTTTATAATTTATATCAGGGGCTGTTCAGCGTTCCGCAAGCTGACTTTCAAAACGTCAAGGAAGGCGACGCCAGCAACTTCGACTGCAATAGCCACTTTGTCGATATCGCCGGTTTCCGCTGGAAATCCAACTTCTGCATCCGCCAGTACAAGAAATACCCAGCCATCTTCGACATGCAACTGTATATGGCGATGGTCGGTGCGGGCAAAAAGGGTTTCACTGTAACGCTGATGGCACAGGGTGTATCCAAACAGAACGCGCTCGCTCTCGCCCGCCGGTTTATGAGTGAAATCAAGCCGGGGAAAGGCGCCTCATGAAACTGATCCTTGAAATGCGCCATCACGGTGACGATGTCGATGCCCAACACTTCGCCTTCACGAAATTTCCCGTCAGCATCGGGCGCGGCTTCGACAACGACATTATCCTCAACGACCCTTACGTGAGCCCGCGCCACCTGCATATCGAATACGATGGCGAAACCTGCATCGCCAACGACTATGGCAGCGAAAACGGCTTCACTGTCAACGGCCAGTCACCCTCCGGTCGTCGCGCATCCCTCAAATCAGGCGATGCGCTGCATATCGGACAGACCGAGATCCGCATCTACAAACCCGAGCATCCCGTCGCAGCGGCGGCAATACTGCAAAAAGGCAACCCGATCTTCGACTGGGTTACCCGCCCGTTAAATGTCTGGGCCTGCTTCGTGATAGCCGTAGCTATTACACTCTGCTGGTCGTGGCTTGAAATCTGGTCGGAGGAAGAAGGACTGGCGCTCGCGGGCGCCGCGCTCGGGACCATCGGAGTTATCGTCATCTGGTCAGCTATCTGGTCCGTCGCCGGACGGCTGACGCACCACAAGGCGCATTTCAAAGGCCACGTCGCTCTGATTTGCCTCTACCTGATTGCCGGCACGGTTGCCTGGTATATCGTTGCCTATATAGACTTCCTGACAAACGAGAACTGGTTCTCGCATATTGCCACTTACGGCATAAACTTTGTCATGCTGGCTTTCCTGCTTTACGGGAGCTTCGCTCTCGCAACAAAGATGCGGCGGCGGCGGCGGATCATCTCAGCGGGATTTTTCTCATTCGGCCTGATGGCAGGGATCGTCGTGTTCACCCTCGTGAGCATCAAGAGCTTTAACCAGCAACCCATTTATCCCTCGACGCTGGAACCCTTCCTTGCGCAACTTGTCCCCGCCAATACGGTGAACGAGTACATGGATGGTAATGACAGGCTCTTCGCGTCAGATGAATTCACGCAAGATAAAGCAACACCGCCCGCCGCGTCAAAAGACACTCCGGCAAAGAATTGACAGCAAGAACCTGATTACTGTTGAGGACCAGCAGATTTCTTCTGCAGCTTTTTCTGGGCGTTGACTTTTTTGAACAGTTCGACATCCGCCGAGGCATTAAAAGCAGAAAGAACGGCCAGCGCTCCGAACAAAAGCGGAGCCGCAATGCCTCCGCTGGCCAGCGTTGCAACGCCGAAGAATCCAACGCAGGCGAAATCAAAGCCAATCCATGCGGCGCGGTATGTGCGGCTGTTAAACGCTTTGGATAGACCTTTTTTAACGCCTTTTTTAGCGGCAGAGAATTTTTCTTTAAGTGACATTTTAGTCTCCTTTTATTTTCAAGAATTAATAATTATGATGGGCCTGATGGCTGTGCAGACTTTTTTGCCTTGTGATCTTTTCTCCAGTCATTAAGGTCTATTGCCAGGTTAGCCGTCCAGCAGGCTGCGCCCACCGCCGCAATAACTGGCAACACGATTCCCCCCGTTGTGACGGCAGATACACCGAGGAATACGCCGAAACCGACATCCAGGGCAATGCCTGCAGCGCGGCTATTGAATGCTCTCTTGAGTCCTCTGCCTGTTGTTTTTGCCGCATTGAATGTTGCGCTTAGTCCTTTTTTTGCAAACGACGTAACTGACATACATATATCCTTCTGATCTTTTTATGGCTGTGTTGATTCGTGTGAATTATCCTAGGTTTGGAGATATGATACGTCAATAGACAACTATGGAATAAGTCTTTGCCACGTATTATCAACCCTATAGAAATCTATTAAACTAATATGGCAATTAAATAAAGGGGGGATGGACTCAAATAGAGCAGCATGGTACCAATTGCTCAATTCCCTTTACCGAAATGTTGTGTGGCGCCTGTGCGCCGGATAGCTTTCGCCACATGAGGTACGACGATGACGATCGAAAAGAAAACCATTCGCAGTGATATTCCGGGCAGCCATGTGTTCCTGAACGGCAACATCGGCTACGTCGGTTCCACGACCGACGACATGCGCCGCCTTGTCGTTGCGCGCGACATCACTCTTTCCGGCGATATCAGCTCCTGCAGCTACCTCGTGATCGAAGGTGTGGTTCAGGCCGGCAGTTTTACTGCACGCCGCATGGATATTCTGGATTCAGGCCTGTTCTGCGGCACCGCCGAAGTGCAGGATTGCGTTATCGCCGGACGTTTCGAGGGCAAGCTCTCCGTCCATGGCCGTCTGACCGTCAAGCCGACCGGCCAGATCCTCGGCGAAGTTGAATACGGCGTGCTGGAAGTTGAAGCCGGTGCGAAAATAGAAGGCCGGATAACCTCCGTCTCTATGCCAGTGCCCGAAGCAGCACCAGCTCCTGTACTTACCGCACTGCCTCCGGCTCCTATGCAGAATAATGTCGAACCTTTGTTCTCTCCAGAAGAAGACAACTCAGGTGTAACCGGACGCGCCTCGGTTTATCGCCGCGCGGCGCGGGTTTGATTATAGAAATAGTATCAGTAAAGGTGCTCACATGAGAGACAATTTCTCACATGATCCTTATGCCGCTATCGTCAATGTCATTGATGACGGTTTTATGACGCTTTACAGCCACGTGCGCCGCAACGCGCGCCGCATCACCAGCCTTGTGATTACGATGGTGCCCCTGATGGCGTTGCTGGTCGGCAGCTGCAAGACATCTCAGACATCCTATCTCTCGGACGACATATATAATGGCAAAACAGGAGCCGAGCAGTTTCAGGCTGCGCTGTTCCCTGACATGGTCAGCTTTCATGGCATGCATTATGTACCCGCTGCAGGCTATGTCTCACAAGCGCGAAGCCTGGTTGAGGATTCACCCCAAACACTGATGATGCTAACATCGGATGAAGTCGGCTACATCTTCGGCAAGCCCACCCTGCACAGGCACGACGCCGATGCGGAAGTCTGGCAATACAAGACAAGTGCCTGCGTCGTTGACTTCTATTTCTACGGCAAAAAGCAGTTGTCCTATATCGATGCCCGTCTGAAAGACCAAACGCCCGCTTCCGCGCGTGAAAAGTCCAAATGCCTGAGTCATATCGACGCAAAGAAATTCGACGACGCGCACGCTTAAGCTTTTGTTTTATCCCTGAAAGCTAGGCTTTCGTTTTATCATTATATGAACATAAATCCCTGACGATACACGTCGGGCATTCAGGCTTACGTGCCTTGCAGACATAGCGCCCGTGTAGAATCAGCCAGTGATGCGCATGGCGCAGATATTCCGGCGGCACAACCTTTAGCAGTTTTTCCTCAACCTGCTCCGGTGTTTTGCCGGGCGCAAGGCCGGTGCGGTTGCCCAGCCGGAAGAGATGCGTATCGACCGCAATCGTCGGCTCGCCGAAAGCAATATTGAGCACGACATTCGCTGTCTTGCGACCGACACCGGGAAGTTTTACCAGTTCCTCGCGCGTGCGCGGCACCTGCGAGTGATGCTCCGCGATCAGCAGTTTTGACAATGCAATGATATTCTTCGCCTTGCCATTAAAAAGGCCAATGGTCTTTATATATTTCTTCAGCCCCGCCTCGCCCAGTCCGACCATGTCCTCCGGCGTTTTCACGGCTTTGAAAAGCGCGCGGGTCGCCTTGTTGACCCCCGTATCCGTCGCCTGCGCCGACAGCACAACAGCCACTAATAGCGTGTAAGGATTGGTATATTCCAGCTCGCCCTTGGGCTCGGGGTTCTGCTTCTGCAGGCGGGCGAAAAACTCTTTTACTTTTTGCGGCGTCATGTATAGATTTTAGCATCTAAAACAAGGAGCGGTAAAATGAAAGTTATCCAGCATACAGCCTCGCGTACGACACGCGGTAAAAACCTGACAATCGTCTACGGCATCCACGATTTTCCTGTTGGAAATATCCTTGTCGCACTGACGGCAGAAGGCCTCTGCTGGCTCGGTATCAACTGCGACGTCGCCAAGCTGCATGAGAACTGGAAAGGCGCTGAACTCGTCGAAGACAAGGCCGCCACCACCAAAGCCGCCCGCGAGATCGCCAAGCTCTGGCCGGATAGCCTGCATAAGCTTTCCATTCCCATCGTGCTTTACGGCACAGCTTTTCAGTTGAAAGTATGGAAAGAACTTCTCCATATCAAATCCGGCTCTACTGTCACTTACGAACATATTGCGAGAAAGATCGGTAAACCAAAAGCTGTGCGCGCCGTCGGCTCCGCCGTGGGCAGGAATACCGTTTCCATCGTCGTGCCCTGCCACCGCGTGGTGAATAAATCCTCCGACCGCATCAACTACGGCTGGGGCCCTGCAATCAAGAAAGCACTGCTGAAAGGCGAAAAGGTCGCATAAAAATGAAAAACGGATTTTTGATTGCAAGCATCATAGCTTTATCAGCACTGTCCTGCGGCAACGCGGTGGCGCAAGTTCCCGTCGCCTGCCCGATGTATGCCAAGAAATGTCCGGATGGCAGTTTCGTATCACCCACGGGCCCGGACTGCCATGTGCCCCTATGTCCAGGAGCCGCAAACGACGATGGCGATGACGACCAGGCTGATGCCTCAACATCTGAATCACCCCCGCCACAGAATGCTGCGCCGCCTTCGGATTTCAAATGTCCCCCTAATGCCATGTGCGCGCATCCGATAGTGCCTTTAAAACCCCTGAAACCTTCCGGTGCAACAGCCCCCC
>PLXM01000133.1 GCA_003153235.1 Rhodospirillales bacterium | reverse complement strand
CGCCGATGCGGTATGTAAGATTTGTAATGCTGAGCATGGCGGGTTATGTCATAAATAGACAGAGATGTAAAGGAGAACAAGATGCCTACACTTTATATGCTTTGCGGCCTGCCGGGAGCAGGTAAGACGACGATGGCGCGACAGATGGAGAAGGAAAAGCGCATTCTGCGTTTGTGTCCGGACGAATGGATTGAGAGGCTTTTTGGCACGCGGGATCATATAGATAATCCAAAGCTGGCTGATAAAAGACGCGCACACATCGAAGCACTGCAATGGGATATGGCGGCGTGTGTTCTGACTCTGGGAGTTGATGTTGTTCTTGAAAACGGATTCTGGTCGAGATCGGAGCGGCAGATGTACCGTCAACGCGCAGAAGCATTGGGAGCGAAGGTGGAAGTTATCTTTCTGAATGTATCTCGCGCGGCATTACTGACACGTATCAACCGCCGCAATAACGAGCCCGGGGCTTTTGTGACCTCGGAAAAAGATCTTGATAAATGGCTTGCTGTTTTCGAGCCGCCAACGGCGGATGAGCTCAGCTAATATAGCCCGCCATATGTTTGGGTGGCGGCGCTTCTATATGCAGCGGCGGTTGATCTTCATATAAAGGAATATCAATTGATCGTGCGTGCAGGTGCAGCAGGGGAAGAATTTCACTTTCTTTCGCGGGTGGGCCATAGACCCAGTCGCCGATCACGGGGCACCCTAAAGACTGACAGTGGATGCGGATCTGGTGGGTGCGACCTGTTTTAGGGTGAAGCTCCAGCCAGCTCCAACCGTCACCCCTCTTCATGACCTTCCATTCCGTCACGGCAGCTTGGGAATTTTCACTTTCGCCAGATACTTTCATGTACCAGCCCTTCGGTGTTTTTATCTTTTCAAGGTAGCCATCTATAATACCGCTATCTTCCTTCGGCCCACCGTGAACAATCGCCCAATAGGTTTTAGTGATACTGCCGGTTTCAAATAATTTTCCTAGGCGGCGCAGCGCCTTTTTCTGGCGTCCGAGAATCAGGCNNCCGCTGGTGTCGCGGTCGAGCCGGTGCGCGAGCCACGGGGCATGGGGCAGCTCAAACTTCAGCGCCTCGAAATAATCCTCAAGGCTTGGGCCCCCGCTTGGCCCCGGATGTACGGGAATTCCGGCTGGTTTATTGATAGCGATAATAAGTTTGTCCTTGAAAAGAACACGGTTTTGCAGATCTTCCGCCGTCAGGCTGTAATGGTGCTGGTTCAGGTCTTTAGCCATATTTGGGCGCCACATGCTTCTTTCTTCTCGGCGAAATATAGCATATAACTATGCCCGCAAAGAAAAAATAAACATGGAGATGCGAGAGGATGACTGTTCAAATAAAAAAAGTTGAAAGCAGTCTGCCTGTCAGCGGTCTGAAAGATTTGCTGGCCTCAAGTACCGCCGAGGGATTTGGCATGGTGCAGCGCCTCATAGAAAACTGGAACAACAGCACCAACAAGTTCAATAAGCCGGGCGAGGCGCTCTTCATTGCCGAGGCGGATGGAAAAGTCGTCGGCATGGGCGGCAGGAATATCGACCCGTATCTGAACGATAACAAGGTTGCACGGGTCAGGCATCTTTATGTGCTGCCTGATTTTCGCGGGCGTGCGATCGGACGGAAGCTGATGGAAAAGATCCTGGATGTTCCGCCGGGCCAGTTTTTGCGCATCACCCTGCGCACAAAAACCGCCGCTGCCGGAAAATTCTACGAAAGCCTCGGATTTTCCCCGACGGGCGAGGAGACGACAACACATCAACTGCTGCTATCAAAAAAAGGAGTGAAACCCATGGCTCATAACGTTCACCAAATTGATCATCCGCTGATCCACCACAAGCTGGCGATGATGCGCGAGAAAGATACCTCCACGCAGGATTTCCGCACATTGCTGCGTGAAATTTCGATGCTGGTGGGTTATGAGCTTATGCGTGACCTACCGACGGAAGAGGCTGTGATTGAAACGCCGCTGGAGAAAATGCGCGCGCGCAAGCTCTCCGGTAAAAAACTCTGTATCGTGCCTATTCTCCGCGCCGGATTGGGCTTCGTTGACGGGCTGCTGGCGCTGGTGCCTGCCGCACGTGTGGGGCATATGGGCCTTTATCGTGATCCCAAAACGCTGGAAGCTGTCGAATACTACAANNTTGACCCGATGCTGGCAACGGGTCACTCCGCTGTCTCTGCGGTAAATAGCATCAAGGCGGCGGGCGCAACGGATATCAGGTTCCTGTGCCTGATAGCGGCGCCCGTGGGCCTGAAAACCTTCCATGCCGCGCATCCGGATGTGCATGTTTATACAGCTGCCATCGACCGCGAGTTGAATGATCATGGCTACATCCTTCCCGGCATCGGCGATGCCGGGGACCGGATATTCGGAACAAAATAATGACTGATGTCTGGTTCATCCGCCACGGCGAGAGCACGACGAATGCGGGCGAAGTGTCCAAAGACCGGTCATCAACCACGCTGACCGCATTGGGGCATGAGCAGGCACGGGCTGCGAGTCTTGCCATTCCCAAGGCCCCCGACCTGATCGTGGTCACGCCCTATATCCGCACACACCAGACGGCTGCCCCATTGCAGGGGCGCTTTCCGCAAACGCCACGCGAGATCTGGGACTTGCAGGAGTTTTCCGCGCTTTCCGAAGAAAATTATAACAACCGCACATGGACGGAGCGTATCCCGCTGATGCAGGTTTTCTGGGAGCGCAACGATCCTGACTACGTGGATGGTGCGGGGGCTGAATCATTTATCGCTATGGCAGGGCGCGTGCAGACGGCGTTCACGCACCTGCAAACACGTAAGGAAAAGTTTATTGTCGTCTTTGCTCATGGGTATATCATCCAGACGGCGCGACTCATGCTCGCCTATCCGGGATTGCCGGCCAGTGAGCTGATGCGCAGGCTTTCCCATTCCACCCGCAACAGCCATATCGATAACGGCTGGATCATGCGTGTTCATAGGGATGCGCAGGGCTTACGCGTCCACGAAGAAGATCTGAAAGGCTTGAAAACTGAATCTCCGTCAGAGCAGGTTGATTAANNTGCTGGAGACGTAGATGCCGATATGGCCACCTTTGAACGATAGTTCGGTGTAGTCCTTCGTGCCGACATATTTCTTCAACGGCTTCGAGGCACTGGGAGGTACAAGATGGTCGTCCTGCGCGTAGATGTTCAGCACAGGCACGGTAATGTCCTTCAAATCAACTTTCTTCCCGCCCAGCTCGACTTCGCCAGTGATCAGCCTGTTGTATTTGTAGAAGTCGTTCACGAACTGGCGGTAGGCTTCGCCGGCCTGATCTGGTGAATCGAAAATCCACTTTTCCATGTACATGAAATTATGTACCTGCTGGGGATTGTCGAGAATCTCGACCATATCGATGTATTTCTGGCCGATGAGCCGGTAAGGCTTGAGATTGAGGAATGTCCAGTTCATCAGGTCTCCTGGCACGTTGCCGAGGCTGTCCACCAGTAGATCCACGTCGATATGGCGGATCCAGTGACCGAGCATATTGTCTTCTGTCTGGAAGTCGACTGGCGTCACCATCGTCACGAGGTTGGCGATTTTTTCAGGATGCAGTGCCGTATAGCACAGGCTGAACGTGCCACCCTGGCAGATGCCCAGCAGGTTCACAGCGTCAACACCGTGGCGCTCACACAGCACGTCAACGCAACGGTCAATATAACCGTTGATATAGTCATCCATCGTCAGGAAGCGGTCCGAGCGGTCAGGGTAGCCCCAGTCGATCAGGTAAACGTCCTGACCGGTTTCGAGCAGACCGCGGACCATCGAGCGGTTTTCCTGCAGGTCCGTCATGTAGGGACGGTTAACCAGAGCATAGGAGATGAGCAGAGGCGTGGCGTTCGTTGCCTTTTTGCCGGTGGGGTTCTTGTAGTGATAGAGCGTCAGCTTGTCTTCGCTATAAACAGCTTCTTTCTCGGTGACGCCGGAGGGAAGGTCGCCGAGCGCACGCAAATTTTTGATACCTTCGGCGAGCTTGGTATTGAAATTGGTGACTTCTTTGAAAATCTTCTCGGGGCTGAGCTGTACGGCGATCATTATTTATTTTTCCCTTTTTTGGCTACTGGCTTTGTGACAGCTTTAGGGGACTTGGCGGCCTTGGGTTTCAATTCTGCTCTCAGCGCAGCAACTTCGCGGCGCAGCGCATGCAGACGTTGGTGCAGGCTGTCAATTTCAACACGCGTCGGCAGGTTAACTTGGCTGACGATATCGTCCATGATTTCGTTCTGGCGCTTTTTAAAGGACATCAGGGCATTGACGACCTCACCGTAAAGCTTGGTGTATTCTTCGGTCATGGCGTATTTAGCGTAGATGCCTTCGCAGATATCGACCCACTTGGTGTAGACTTCTTTAAGCGAGGTTAGCGGCTCGGCATCCTTCGGCGGGTTAGCGACATATTCCTGGAACTTCTTCACTGCTTCTACCCCGACCTTGGCCATGCCGGCATTATATTCGCGAGACTTGGCTTCGTATTCAGCCCACTGCTGGTACAGATGGTTCATCTGCTCCTGCTTTTCGCGGGTGTAG
>PLXM01000193.1 GCA_003153235.1 Rhodospirillales bacterium | reverse complement strand
TCGAAACCGTCTGGGGCCGCGGCTATGTGCTGCGTGACCCGAACGCGCCCGTACAGCAAAAGGAATCGGCTTCGGGTTAACCTGCCTTTCTGTGCGGAGCGTAAGACCTATAAGTCTTCGCTGTCCTTTTGTGGCCGTTTGTTGTTTCCAGCAACCGGCGGTTGGCATCAGCGTAGTCTATTGTCTGCCGTGATTTTAGTTCCGCTTGTGACAGGCCGCTTTTCGCGATGTCGATCAGGGGCTGTAGCTCCTTTTGGATTGCGGGATTGCGCTGGGCATAGAGCTGCAGAATATCCGCGAGATCGCGGCTGAAATCCCGCAGGTTGCCGGGCTTTCCGTTAGCGCGGATGCCAAAAGTGACATCGAGGTACTTTCCGCCGTGATAAGACGCGTTATGCCGCGCGGCAACGATACGCTCCTGCCATCCCTCCTGATCGGGCGTGAGGCCATATTCGGCGAGCAGAGCTTTAACTTGCAGGTGTGTTTCCGGATCGCGTAAGACTGCGTGGATAAATGGAGCGCCGGCCTGTACACCGAGTTCCCCCGCATCCAGTCCCCGTATCTCGATACGCTTGCCGACAGGGTGCCCTTCTTCATCGCGAATATTGCAGACTTTGATATCCGGATACAAAAAGCTCTCCGAGAGATCGTAGTTGGACCGTGTATTCAGCCCAAGATCTTTCAATTGCCTGAACGTCACGGGTTTTTCCGGCCAGACGATGCTGCCCTTGCTGTCATAGTAGTACAGCAGAGGATTTTCAAAGACCTGCTGTACATGACGACGGATGAAATCATCACCATCTTTCGCTTCTAGCAGAGTTTTGGGGATGCTACCCTGATCGCCAAAAGCTTCGTAGAATGCGGCACGGGGATTATAATCAACGCGTTTGTCGCTGCCTTCAATAAAAGGCGGGTAATTGGCGAAAAGCGCGAAGATGGGCCCCTGTAACGCATAACCTGTTATTAGAAGATCATATAAATCGGCGGGATCTTTATAACTGAGGCTGACCTGCGTGCTTGACGCCAGCAGTGTGACCTTCAGAAACTCGATCGCCTTGTGCAGCTTCATGCCTTTCACAAGCCCCCGCGCGCGGTCACGGTCAACAAGGTTACCCTCTGCTGACTTCAATGTTGCAAAAGGAAAGAACGAAGCATCGTTCGCCTTAAAGCCTTTGGCGGCAATTGCGGCATGGTAGTCATCCCATGATTTCTTGATCTCTTTGACAAGCTGCTGAACTTCCGTCACCCGGAAAGGTGGGCTTGCGTATTCCACGGCAGACGCCATTTCAAGTTGCGCGTCATGGCCAAGATCTTTCAGGTATTGCAAAAGTTCGGTGGTGTCTTGCGTGGAAGCGCCGATGGGTTTACCATCCGGGCCCTTTTTGTAAACACCAATTTCAGTTTCAAAACCTATGTATTGTTTATCGAGAGGAAACCCATTGCCTTTGTAAAAGGGAATAACCTCCTCAATAGAAGTAATAAGCGTAGTATTATCGTTGCTAACATCAGTCATTGTTATCCTGCCCTGCGCCTTATGAAGCGCGGTTATAGGCGTCAGTAACCGGCGCGTATCGTTACGCTCCATTACCGGCGCAGTCGTGTTAAAGAGAAATAAGAGTCAAAATACGAGCGGGATCACATTCGACGAATGAAAGTGAGGCTCACAACAGGGAGGGGAATGGTGATGTAACGGGCCACTGGTTTTAATCCTTCTCTACGGTTATACCGCAATTAAAACCTGCGGCGCTTTAGCTGTTGGTGACGCGGCAGCAAGCTGACATCAAATCCCGCGACTCTTTCGAGCCATGCATCCTAATGGCAATTTATCTGAATCTGCAAGATAAATTTTCATCAGTGCAAATCATACCGGATTTTGTAATAATATAACGAGGCTCTTTAAAGAAATGAAATGGTATAACTTGAATCCCTTCTCCCTTGAAACAACTCTTGTTCCCCTCGCGCTGTTGATTCTGCTCGGCTGGATCGTAGGCCGTATGCGGGATATCGATCTCAAATCCGTTTCCACGCTGCTGATCTATGCCATTTCGCCGGTGGTTGCGCTGGGCTCGACGGCGCAGCTCTCGTTTCACGGCACGTTCATCCTGCTGCCGCTGATCACTTGCGCGATGGGGTCATTTTGCGGGCTGACATCCTTTGCGCTGGGGCGGTTGCTGCTGAAAAAGAAGGATATAGGATACCTGCTGCCGCAGGCGACGGGCTCCGGCAATAACGGATATTTCGGCCTGCCGCTGGCCATGGCGCTCTTTCCGCCGGAGCAGGTGGGTGTTTACTTTCTCATCATGCTGGGCACGACGCTGTTCGAGGCCACGCTGGGATATTACTTCGTCGGGCGCGGGCATTTGTCGGTCAAGGATGCGGTGAAACGGGTGGCGGGGATGCCGGTCATCTATGCCATTGCAATCGGGCTCACGCTCTCGGCCATGCATGTCACGCTCGATGGCGGATTGCTGAAGCTCTGGGATGCGGCGCGCGGCGCTTATGTCTGCCTCGGCATGATGATCATCGGCATCGCCCTTGCGAAGCACAAGAAGCTGGCGTGGGATATGGATTTTCTTGCGATTGCGGTGTTCGGAAAATATGTGCTGTGGGCAGCGGCGATTGCCGCCTTTGTCTGGCTCGACAGCCATGTGCTGAAAATATATGACACGCCGGTCTATACGATGATCGCCATTCTCGCCATCACGCCGGCGGCGGCGAATACGGCGGCCTTTGCCGCGCAGCACGATTTCAAGCCGCAACTGGCCGCGACCATCGTTTTCCTGACAACGATTATTTCATTTGTATTTTTGCCGTTTGTGCTGCCGCTGATCTTTACTTTTTCACAGCGCTAGTGGTTGTTGCGGCAGTCGTCGGCGACGCGGGTGCGGGCGCTTTCTTCTCGCCGACAAAAGTCGTATCCGGACGGACGTAAACGCCCCTGACGTCGGCCAGCGGCTTGAAGGCATCCGAGATACCGATCACAGTTTCTGCGCCGCCGAGGAAGAGGACGCCGTCCTGCTTCGTGACGCCCCTGATTGAGGACAGCACTTTGCCTTTGGTCGGCACGTCAAAGTAAATCAGCACGTTGCGGCAGAAAACGATATCGAAAGTGCCGAGATGGCCAACATCTGTCAGCAGGTTTGCCGTTTTGAATGTTATCGGGTCTTTCAGCTCTGGTTTGACAATCCAGCTGTCCCCCTGTTTGCTGAAATACTTGACGAGCATTTGAACCGGCAGACCGCGCTGGATTTCAAACTGCGAATAGAGCCCGGCCTTGGCTTGCGCCAGAATGTCATGCGACAGGTCCGTCGCCACAATTTCCATCCGCCAGCCGAACAGTTGCGGATGTTCTTTCAGCAGCATCGCGATCGAATAGGGCTCCTGACCGCTGGAGCAGGCAGCTGACCAGATCCGGAGGCTTTTCTGTGCTGCCCGAGATTTTATGTAGTAAGGCAGTAAATCCTCTTTCAGTCGTTGGAAGGGCGTTATATCGCGGAAAAAAGATGTTTCATTCGTCGTCATCGCCTCGACAACCGCGCGCTGCAGTTCCGCATTGGGCGATGAGCGCATCTTCTGTGCCAGCCCGTCAAGCCCGCCCTGAATGGTGTACTTCTGCGCCAGCGGCAACAGCCGCGATTCGAGCAGATACATTTTCTCAGGCGTAATGACGAGGCCTGACTCTTTCCGCAGCAGATCCTCGAAGAATTTGTAATCCTGAGGGTTCACAGAGATCCTCCGCGGTCGGCATATTCCCTGACGGCGCGGGCCATGGAGGAGAGCGGCAATACCTGTGTACAAATTCCCGCCATCGCCACAGCGCCCGGCATTCCCCAGACAACGCTGGTCGCTTCATCCTGCGCCAGCACAGTGCCACCGGCCTCAATGAGCTTCTGGCAGCCCTTCTGCCCGTCGGAGCCCATGCCCGTAAAGATCACGGCTAGAATCTTTTTGCCGTAGACATTGATAAGGCTGCGTATCATGGGATCGACAGCGGGACGGCAGAAGTTTTCCTGCGCGTCCTGATTAAGGGAGATTATTCTTTTTAAGCCATGTTCTTTCACTGTCATGTGAAAATTACCGGGCGCAATGTATATGTTGCCGCCTTCGACAACTTCACCTTCTACAGCTTCATGGCACTTGAGGCCGGACTGCTTGGTGATATGCTCGGCCAGAATGGTCGTGAATGTCGGCGGCATATGTTGGGTGACGAAGATAGGCTGCCGGACGGTGGTTTTCAGGTCGGTAAAAAATTGCATCAGCGCCTGCGGCCCGCCGGTTGAACTGCCGACGGCGATGACATCCGGCGCGTACTTGATGATTTCCGGGCGCAGTGCGAATTTTTTTGGCAGGGCTGCTGCCGGTGTTGCCGTTTTAAAAGCAGATGGGCTGGATGAAGTTGCTGCTGCGACTGCCTGTGGTTTTTCGGTTATACCTCTTTTTCTTCTGGCGACAAGACCGAGAGCCTTTACTTTCTGTGTCAGCTCATCGCGGAAGGATGTAGATCCCGCCAGTTCCTGCGAGGTGGGCTTGGCAAGGCACTCCGATGCGCCGATCTCCAGCGCCTTGAACGTGATGGCGGCATTGGCTTTTGTCAGCGTCGAAGCCATCACGACCTGCACAGCCGGATCGGCCTTGAGGATCAGCGGCAGGGCTGTCATCCCGTCCATGACCGGCATTTCGATATCCAGCACCACAACATCGAATTTTCCCGGCGCCATGCTATTGACGGCCAGCTGGCCGTTGGACATTGAGGCGACGACCTTGATGTCAGGATCGCTCTCGATAAACCTTGTAAGAAAGCCGCGGATCACCGCTGAATCATCCACGACCATGACCCGGATCTGGTTTGAAGGCTGCTGTATATTTTCGGGTGTGATGGGCACGGCGTTATTCCTTTAGAGGGCACCGATTTGCAGGAGCTTGCTTTCAACAATCTCTTTATCAAACGGCTTCATGATATATTCATTTGCGCCGGCGCTAAGAGCCTCCTGTATGAATGAAAAATCATTTTCTGTTGTGCAAAAAACCACTTTTGGCGAGTCGCCGCCTGGGGCTGAGCGCAGTTTGCGCAGGAACTCGATACCGTTCATGACCGGCATATTCCAGTCAAGCAGGATCAGCTGCGGCATGGTTTTGGAACAGGCATCGAATGCTTTCTGCCCGTCCTCGGCTTCGCTGCAGGTGAAACCAAGTTCCTCAAATATCTTCTGGGCAACTTTGCGGACAACCCGGCTATCATCGACGATCAAGCAGGTTTTCATGTGGGAAGCCCTTTCCTTAAATTCTATAAGTTATGCGGCTGCGTCGTCTTTTACAAAGAGCGCCTCAAGCATGCCGGGCACATCGAGTATCACCAGCAGCTGCTCTTTCAGGCGGTAGATGCCGAGAGCCAGCGCGCGCCAGGAAGATTCCAGCGTGGCAGGCGTTTTTTCAAAATCCCTGTCCGGCAGCGATAACACTTCGCCGACGCTGTCGACGATGAGACTGTAAAGCTCATTCTTATGCTCGACGACAATATACATCGTTTTCATCTCGGAAGGCGTATCCGGCATGCTCAATTTATGGCGCAGGTTGATAGCTGTCACGATACGGCCGCGCAGGTTGAGAGAGCCGGCAACCTCCTTCGGTGCCAGCGGCACGCGTGTGACTTTCTGTTCTCTCAGGACATCCTGCACCTGCAGGACGGGAATGCCAAAGACCTGTTTCCCGACTGTCGCTGTCAGGAATTCCTTATTTCCTCCGGCGGACACAGTTTCTTTTTCTGCTGCTGTCATGCGGCTTCTCCTAACTGGGCGATGGATCGTAACAAAGATTCACGATCGAATTTTGCGATGTAATCGTTAAACCCGGCAGCCTTGCCGCGATCAAGATCCTGTGCGGTGGCGTGGGAAGATAGCGCAACCAGAGGCACGCCTTTCCATTTGCTGTCGCCTGCCTTCACTTTCTGCGCGAATTCGTAACCGTTCATATCGGGCATCTCGATATCGCTGATAATGATATCGAATTTCTGGCCGGCATTGCAGAGAGCCAGAGCGTCATGCCCGCTTTCGACGCTCGTCACCTGATAACCGGCAATCGTCAGCATGGGCGAGATCATGTTGCGGAAGAACGGGCTGTCGTCCACCAGCAGAATTGTTTTCGGGCCGGCTTTCTTCTGGAACTTTCCGTCACTCTTGACGCCGAACCAGTCATTGTGGGCGATGGAGAGGAAATACCCGACATCAATCACATCCATGGCCTGACCGTGGATGATGGCGCTGCCAAGCATGCCGAAATTATTTTCCGATGTGATCTGCACGTTGATGCGTTCTTCGACGATATCGACGATGCTATCGACCATAAGGCCCATAGCTCTGTCGCGGTCGGCGAAAACCAGCACGGGCTGGTTACCATGGTCTTTTGGTTTCATATGGTCGCTGAAGGGAATCAGCGGCATCAGCTTGCCGCGGTACTGGACGACTTTCTGGTGGCCCGATACCTCGATTTTTTTGACATCAAAGTCTTCAAGCCGCGAGACAAGTGCCAGCGGCACCGCGCGCGGTGCGCCTTCACCTGCTTTAAAGATCAGCAGCGATGTTTTGCGTTCATTATCTGACAGGACGTGCGCTCCGTCAGCGGTCTTGCCGGTATCTGCGTGCGCATCCGCCACTTTTCCGACGGCATTGGCGATGCCGTTCGGGTCGAGGATCATGATGACACTTCCGTCGCCAAGGATGGTGTTGCCCGAGAACAGTTTGATGCCCTTGAGAATGGGCGATACCGGCTTGACCACGATTTCCTCGGTGTCAAAAACACGATCGACGATAATGCCGAATGTCTGGGCGCCGACTTCAACGACGATCACCTGCTTGTTGGCGCGGCCGTTGTCGAAGTCTTCCAGTTTGAGGATCTTCGTAAGTGAGACCAGCGGTAACAGACGCTCACGCAGACGCATGACCGGTGTGCCGTGGATTTCCTCAAGCTTGTTCTCCCCCTTGCTGGAGAGGCGCACCAGCTCCTGTACGCTGATTTGCGGGACAGCAAAGCGCTCGCCGCTCGCCTCGACGATCAATGCCGAAACGATGGCCAGCGTCAACGGGATTTTGATGGTGAATGTGGTGCCTTTGCCCCAGACGGACTTCATCTCGATTGTGCCGCCAATTTTCTCGATATTCGTGCGCACGACATCCATGCCAACGCCGCGACCGGATACGGAGGTGACTTTTTCTGCCGTTGAGAACCCGGCGGCGAAAATGAACTGCTGCACCTGCGCATCAGCCATGTTTTTGATCTGTTCTTCAGTAGCGACGTTCTTTTCAACCGCTTTTTTGCGGATGCGGTCGGTATTCAGACCGCGGCCATCGTCAGAAATCTCAATGACGATATGTCCGCCTTCGTGGAAAGCGTTCAGCACGATCGTGCCTTCTTCAGGCTTGCCTGCGGCTAGGCGTTCTTTCGGCGTTTCAATGCCATGGTCGCCGGAGTTGCGCACCATATGGGTGAGAGGGTCCTTGATCAGTTCGAGAACCTGACGGTCCAGTTCTGTTTCGGATCCGCGCATGTCGAGATGGATTTTCTTGCCGAGTTCCACCGAGATATCGCGAATAATTCGGGTGAGTTTGCTCCAGGCATTGCCAATGGGCTGCATGCGGGTCTGCATGACGCCTTCCTGCAGCTCCGAGACGAC
>PLXM01000100.1 GCA_003153235.1 Rhodospirillales bacterium | reverse complement strand
GGGGCTGACATTGGCTGATATCATCAAGCAGGTTTGTGGAACGATTGCTTAAGTTTTCGGCGACTGCGGCTTCTTCTTGGCCTTCGGTGCGACCGCTTTGGCTGAGGGCATAATTCTTTTGCCTGTGTGGTCTATTACGACACACTGGGGCATTTTGTTGGCAACGGCCTGTGCTGCAGGCTTGGTTGCTTCAAATATAATCCCTGACTTTTGCCAGTCGTCGGTGATGGAGCCGATGCCTGTCATGCCAACTTCATCAGTTTCATAGAAAGGTTTTAATAAAGTATCCATTTGAGTTCTTAGTGAGTCGGTAGCCGCTTTCATTTCTTCGAAGTTCTTGGACGGTTTGTCGATGACAATGCCGTAACGGGCAAGGGGCCATATGACAGCCAATTTTTGGTCTGCAAGGCCGCTGGCGCCTTGAAGCGCCTCTTCGATGGTATAGCGAATGTTCAGATCATTCTGAAGGTATTCGTGTGCGGCGCCCTTAATATCACCCTGGCGTGTTTTAATGATCATGTCATGAATCTGCTGTTCAATGACGGCACATTCTTCCAGATCATCAGGATAATTTTCCCTGAGCTCATCCATGACGGTGTCGATATTCTTTTGGGCTGTTGCAGAGAGCTTCTCTCCTTGCGCAGCGACAAACTTTGCACATTCGACAGCCAGGTGAACCTGATGCTCCTCATCAACCTGTCCATATTCAAGCGTCATTGCACCGTCAAATCCGCCCCATGAAGCGACACTCTGATAGATTTTTAGGCCTATGCCATTGGTATCAGCAAGGGCATGGTGCCGGAATACCTGGCCTGCACGCAGGAACACCCAGGCCGAGCCCGTCTCAGACATGGCTTGTGCCAGAGCTTTGCGGTCGGTGGCTGCTTCAATTTTTGAGTAGGGGTCTTTTGCAAGCCAGCTATCAAGGTTTTTAGTTGTTGCCGGTCCAAGGTTGAGCTGACGCAGGAAAGCTTCTGCCTGCCTGAGGGAGTTAATGACATCTTCTTTATCAACGCCGCGATAGTCGACCATGGTAATTTTCCTTATATTTTGTTAAATCGGTTGCGAACTATAGTTGATTTCGTATTTATATGCAATTATGAAATGTAAAATTATTATTATGAAAATTAATAATGTGTTTTTCGATAAACCTTATTATTATCTTGCATTCCCTTGAAATGCCGATATATTGACGCGCGCTTGCGATTGGATTCGCAGGCANNATTTAGGAGTCATTAGAAATGGCAAAGAAAGTACAAGGCTATATCAAGCTGGTTGTTCCAGCTGGTAAAGCAAATCCATCCCCGCCTATCGGTCCCGCACTGGGCCAGGCCGGCGTTAACATCATGGAATTCTGCAAGGGTTTCAACGCGCAAACACAAGCCATGGAAGCGGGCATGCCCATTCCCTGCGTGATCACTGTTTACGTCGATCGCACGTTCACCTTCGTCATGAAGACCCCGCCCGCGAGCTATTACCTCATCAAGGCGGCGAAGATTGAAAAAGGTTGTGGCACTACCGGCAAGGACACCGTCGGTAAGGTTACGACACTGCAACTGCGCGAAATCGCAACAGCAAAACTGAAAGACATGAACGCATCCAGCGTTGAGACAGCGATGAAATCCATCGCGGGCACAGCGCGCTCCATGGGCATTCAAGTGGTGGAGGGCTAAGCCATGACAGAGAAAAAAGAGACTGTGAAAAAAGAATCTAAAAAAGGCGCAAAGAAAGCTAAAGCTGAAAAATCACGCTTCTCCAAGAGACTGCGTGCGACACGTACAGCGCAAGACCGCACCAAAACTTGGGCACTTGCTGACGCTGTGAAGTTCATCAAGCATAACGCCACCGCGAAATTCGATGAAACGATCGAAATTGCGCTGAACCTCGGCATCGACACCAAGCAGACGGACCAGAACGTTCGTGGCATGTGTTCGCTGCCGAACGGTACAGGCAAAACAATCCGCGTTGCCGTTTTTGCCAAAGGCCCGAAGGCTGAAGAAGCCAAGAAAGCTGGTGCTGACCTCGTCGGTGATGACGATCTCGCTCAAAAAGTTCTCAAGGGCGAAATCAACTTTGACCGTTGCATTGCAACGCCTGACATGATGCCGCTCGTCGGTAAACTTGGTCAGGTGCTGGGTCCGAAAGGCCTGATGCCAAACCCGAAGCTCGGTACCGTGACGATGGACGTCACCGGCGCTGTCAAGGGTGCAAAGGGCGGCTCGGTTGAATTCCGTGCCGAAAAAGCCGGTATCGTCCACGTTGGTGTGGGCAAGGCCAGCTTTGATGAAAAGAAACTTGTTGAAAACATCCGCGCTCTCTATGAGTCGGTGTTGAAGGCAAAACCATCAGGAACCAAGGGCAACTACTTCAAGAAAGCGTCCTTGTCTTCCACGATGGGCCCTGGCGTGAAGCTGGATCTGTCCAGCCTCGCGAAGGATGCGGCCTAACTAATTTTTTGCCGGGCCGCCCCTTAAAAGGTGGCCCAGTAAAAAACCCTGTCCGAGACTACTGGTCTTCTACTACAGAAGGTAATGTCGCAAGACGCCGGTACAGACGAAGAGAAGAGTTTATAGCAGACTACCGTTATGGCTTGAGCTTCGGGATGGGACTAATCGGATACCAGACTATTTACTGGTATCCAGAGTGCAACCCGGTCGGGTTTTTCCCTTTAAAAGGAAAGCTCGCCATAACTAGAAAAGAACGGAGATATCCGTGGAT